>JBDKKH010000046.1:0-13389 GCA_039796215.1 Verrucomicrobiota bacterium | reverse complement strand
CTTCGGCCTTCGAGCTGCCTAACGGCCTGCGCATCGGCGCCGCCCAAGGCGCCGCCCCCCAGTTGTCTCCCGAGAAGGGCCTGACGCTCACCCTGCGGCCCGGCCAATCCGCCGTGCTCGGATATTCCTTCCGCTGAACCCTTCCGCCGAAACTTACATGAAGACCCTGTCCCTGTTCCTCGCCTTCGCCGCCCTCACCGCGGTCGGCGCCCCGGCGCCTAAGAAGCCCGACACCAAGGCCGCCGAGGCCCGTCAGTCCGAATTCTACGAGCGCGTCCAGATCCCGACGCCCGCCGGCGAAGTCTGCGAGGTCTCGTCCATCGCCCTGATGCCCGGCAAGAAGATCGCCATCGGCACGCGCCGCGGCGACGTCTGGGTCGCCGAAGGCGCCTACGCCGACGACGTATCGAAGATCAAGTGGACCAAGTTCGCGTCCAACCTGCATGAGCCGCTCGGCATGTTCTGGAAGGCCGGCTCCCTCTACGCCACGCAGCGTCCGGAGTTCACCCGCCTGACGGACAAGGACGGCGACGGCCGCGCCGACAGCTTCGACTCGGCCTGCTCGAAGTGGGGCATCAACGGCGACTACCACGAGTATGCGTTCGGCTCCGAGCCTGACCGCAACGGCGATGTCTGGGTGGTGCTCTGCCTCACCGGCTCTTTCCACGCCTATTCCCCCTGGCGCGGCTGGTGCGCGCGCATCACGCCCGAGGGCAAGTTCGTGCCGACCGCTTCCGGTATCCGTTCGCCCGGCGGCATCGGGGCCAACGCCACGGGCGACATGTTCTACACCGATAACCAGGGCGTCTGGAACGGGTCCTCTTCGCTGAAGTGGCTCCGCCCCGGCTCTTTCCAGGGCAACCCTTCCGGCAACAAGTCCGCGGCCTTGGCCGGCTTCCCGGCTCCGCCTGAGACCGCCAGCGGCACGCGCATCCTCTCCGAGCGCCTGAAGCACCCCGAGTTCGTCCCGCCCGCGGTCATCTTCCCGCACGGCATCGTCGGCAATTCGCCTTCTGGCGTCGCCTGCGACATGGCGCAGGGTAAGTTCGGCCCCTGGGCCGGACACATGCTGGTCGGCGAGCAGACCGCTTCGCAGGTCCAGCGCGTCAACCTCGAGGTCGTCAACGGGCTCTACCAAGGCGCGGTCTTCCATTTCCTCGGCGGCTTCGAGGCCGGCCTGATCCCGGTCCGCATGGACCAGGAAGACGGCACGCTCTTCATCGGCGGTTCCAATCGCGGCTGGGGTTCGAAGGGAACGCAGCCGTTCACGCTCGAGCGCGTCCGCTTCAAGGGCAAGACGCCCTTCGAGATGCACGACATCTCCGCCCGCGCCGATGGCTTCGAGGTCACCTTCACCCATCCCGTCAACGCGGCGCAGGCCGGCGACGCCAAGAACTACTCCCTCGACGCCTTCACTTACATCTACCAGTCGAGCTACGGCAGTCCGCAGGTCGACCAGGCCACCCCGACCGTGAAGTCGGCCACGGTCTCGGCCGACGGCCTCAAGGTGCGGCTCGTGGTCGACGGCCTCGTCCGCGGCCATGTCCATCACCTCGCCCTCGGCGACATCAAGTCCCAGGCCGGTGACGCTCTCTGGCACAACGAAGGCTGGTACACGCTGAACGAGATCCCCGCCGCGAAGTAAGCGGGCGACGTCTCGTCCCGTAGCAAGCAGAAGGGCGCCTGACGGCGCCCTTCTTGTTTTGCCGGATCCCTCGGCGCCTCAGCCCTTTCGGTTCGGACGGACGTAGACGGCCTGGACGACCCCGATGTTGCGGTGCTCGAACGCGGCCTGGCAGTAGCGGAAGTAGAGGCGCCACTTGCGGATGAAGCGCTCGTCGAAGCCCATCTGGCGGACCTGGTCGAGGTTGGCTTCGAAGGCCTGGCACCAGACGTCGAGGGTGCGGGCGTAGTCACGGCCGAACTCCTCGAGTCGGTCGAGCTGGAAGCCGCTCTCCTTGGTCATCAGTTCGCCGACGCGGTTGATGGATAGCAGCAGCGAGCCCGGGAAGATGTGCTTCTGGATGAAGTCCACGCCGTCGCGGAACTGGACGTAACGGCTGTCCGGGCAGGTGATGTATTGGAACGCCGCGATGCCGTCAGGCTTGAGCAGGCGGCCGATGGAGGCGCAGAACGCCGGCAGGTACTTATGGCCGAGGGCCTCCATCATCTCGATGGAGACGCACTTGTCGTAGCTCCCTTCGTGGTCGCGGAAGTCCTCGAGTTTGACCGTGATCCGGTCGGAAAGACCCGCGGCCTTGACCCGCTCGACGGCGAGGTCGTGCTGCGCCTGCGAGATCGTGAGCGAGGTCACGCGGCAGCCGTGGTGCCGGACCGCATGCAGGGCCCAGCCGCCCCAGCCGGTACCGATCTCGATGACGTGGTCCGTGGGCTTCAGCCGCAGGAAGCGGCAGAGCGACTCGTTCTTGTTGGCCTGCGCCTGTTCCAGCGAGGCGGCGCCCTCCCAGCGGGCGGAGGAGTACATCATCGAAGGATCGAGGAAGAGCCGGAAGAAGTCGTTGGAGACGTCGTAGTGTTCCGAGATGTTGCGGCGGACGGTCTGCTTGTCGTTCGGACGGAGCAGGTGGCCGATGCGGTCGGCGATGCGGAAGAGCCCGACGCCGAGGGCCTTGCGGGCCGAGCCGGACATGCCCGGGGTCTGGTCGATGTTCTCGATGAAGAAGCCGATGAGCGCGTTGAGGTCGGGGCTGTCCCACTCGCCTTCCATGTAGCCCTCGGTGAGGCCGATGTCCGCCGCGAGCATGATGCGTCGGAAGGCGTTCTCGTCGCGGATCTCCATCCGGGCCCCGCCGGTCGCCCGAGGGTCGCCCAAGGTCAGTTCGGCGCCTTCCGGCAGGCGCAGCACAAGCCGCCCCTTGCGCAGCTTGGCGAGCTCAGGGAGGACGAGACGGCGGGCGAGGGAGCCGGCGGCGGGCGGGGAGGCGGTCATTTCGGCTCGGTCAGTTCGGGGGTGGGGTGACGCAGGTTGCGCTGCTGGGGAATGTCGTCCGCCTTGCGACGGAAAGGAAGTTTTTTCACCGCCCATAGCCACGCCGCGTGCAGGTGGATGAGCACGACGACCTTCAGGATGAGCAGGGGCGACTTCAGCGTCAGCCGGAGCAGCCGTCCGTCGGTCAGCGGAACAAGCCGGCCAGACCACGCGCTGACCAAGGTCTTCCGGCCGCCTTCGTAATGGTCGACGGTGATCGCGAGCCGGTCGCCGGGCAGGCGCAAGGTGAATTCGAACTCCGTGTCGAGGGCGGAGAACGGCGAGACGTAGAAGCGCTTCGGGGCGCGGAGCTGCAGGTAGGCGTCGCCGTCGTGATCCTGGCGGAGGCAGGCCTTGCCCAGGAACCAGGCTTTCCGTTCGCCGAAGGTGTTGTGCACCTCGGCGATCCCGCAGGCCATGATTCCGTCGACGGTGGCGATCATGAAGACCGCGGGATTGTAGGATCGGCCGAACGCCCTGGGCATGGCGACCAGCCGGATGGCGGCGTGCGCGGGCAACGGTTCGCCGTGCGCGGCGGCGAAGGCCCGGAAGCGGTCGGCGAGCGTGTCGCCGGGCTGGCCGAAAGCCTGCGGCACGCCCTCGGGTTGGAAGACTTCGGCCGACGGGAGGAAGTCCGCGTCGCGGAAGGCATAAGGTGACCAGCGCCGGCCCAGCATGAACCGCCCCCCGCGGGCCTGATCGACCGCCGCCGCGTCGACCGAGAAGGCGAAGGCGGCGTGCGTGAAGGCGTGCCGCTTCGGCCAGAGCCGGGCGTGCATCACTTCCGCATCATACAGTCGGGGCATCTGCGGGCAGGGTGAATGGAACGGCCGCGGGCGCAAGCATCCCCTCCGCCCGCCCTTGCAAAGACGACCCCTGCGGGCATAACTCGTCCCGTGGCCCAAGACCTCTCCCCTGTCGGCTTCTTCGCGTTCGCCGGGTCGGTCGGGTCGCTCTTGCTGGCCCTGAACGCCGGCCGGAAGCGCCGTCTCCTCGATGACACCCCCGTCTCCAAGGCCTTGGGCGTCTTCGTCGGCGAAGTGGAGCTGGAGGGCGTCTGCATGCGCCAGGATCCGTTCGTGGGTTACCTTTCCGGGCAGCCGTGCGTGCTGTATCGTTGGTCCATCGACGAACATTGGCGTCGTCGACGCACCGAGACCTACACCGACGACAAGGGGCGCACGCGCACCCGTACGGTGATCGATACCGGGAGCGATACGGTCGCCTCGGGCGGCGAGACGGGCGGCTTTTATCTGCAGGACGACACGGGCTACGTGTGGGTCGATCCGGAAGGCGCGGACCTCGAGACCGTCACGCTGTTCAACGAACATGTCGGACGCGACGACCCTCTTTACTACGGCAAGGGGCCGGACGAGGCGGTGGAGGGCTCGACCGGGGAACGCAGCTTCACCGAATACGGGCTGGCCGTGGGCACGCCGCTCTTCATCCGCGGACGCGCCAGCGAGCGGCCGGACATCGTCGCGGCGCAGATCAAGCATGACCCCAAGGCGGACATGTTCATCATCACGCCCCGCAAGGAGCAGGACCTCAGCGACGGCAAGGCCACCGCCTTCATCCTCTGGAATATCTTCGGGACCGCCTGCATGGGCGGCTTAGGCCTCGTGCTGGTCGGCGCCTCCCGGCCGGAGTACGCCCCCTTCGGCTTCGTCGGGGGCGCCATGCTTTACTTCGGCCTCCTCTTGGCCGGCTGGACCTGGATGGTGCACGACAGCCTCGTCGGCCTGCGCAATCGCGTGCGCCAGGCCAGGTCGCTCATCGACGTGCAGCTCAAGCGGCGCGCCGACCTGATTCCCGGGCTTGTCGCCTGCGCGCAGGGATATCGGACGCACGAGGCTTCGGTCCAGTCGCTGGTCGCCGCGCTGCGCGCGCAGGCCGGCGCGACCCGGCCCGCGGCGCTCGCGCCGTCCTTGCTCGCGGTCGCTGAGCGTTACCCTGACCTCAAGGCCGACGCCGTCTTCGCCAAGCTCAGCCGCGATCTCGTCGAGACCGAGGACCGGATCGCCTTGGCGCGCGCCTACCACGCGGACATCGCGACGTTCTACAACACCCGCCTCGAGCGCGTGCCCGACCGCGCCGTCGCGCGGCTGCTCGCCATGCGTCCGGAGGTTCTGTTCGCCGCCGACGGCTTCGAGCGTCAGGCGCCGAAGGCCGCCTTCTGATCAGGCCGCCCAGGCGTCGCGGCCCCGCAGCTGCGTGCAGAGACGATGGGCCGACCAGAAGCCGTCTTCGTGGAAGCCATGGCGCTGCCAGGCGCCGACGAAGTGCACGCGCGCGCCCGGGCGGGCGTTGAGCGCGGGGATCTCGGCCTGGGCCGCGACGGCCTCGAGCGAGAATAACGGATGCTCCGTCGGGATCACGCGGATCACCTTCGCCGGATCGACCTGGTCGGCGTGGTTGATCGTCACCACGAAATCGCCCTTGTCGGTCAGTCCCTGCAGCGAGTTCATCCAGTAATGGGTCGAGGTCGCCAGCGCGCCGTCCTTGGTCCAAGTCCGATAGTTCCACGACGAACGCGCCTTCGGCGAGCGGGGCAGGGGCGCCATGTCGGTGTGCACGACGGCCTCGTTCTGGTTGTACGCGAAAGCCCCGAGCAGCCGGCGCTCTTCCGCGTCGGCGTCGGTGAGCAGCCGCAGCGTCGTGTCCGCGTGGGCGGCCATGATCGCGCGGTCGAAGCGTTCTTCGCCGTAGGCGGTGGTCACCACGACCCGCGCGCCTTCGCGGCGGACGGCCACGGCGCCTTGGCCGAAGCGGAAGTCGGCGGGATGCGCCTTGAGCAGCGCCTCGACGTAGGTGCGCGAGCCGCCCTCGAGGGTCAGCCATTGGTGCTGCGTGTCGAGGCCGAGGAACCCGTGGTTGTGGAAGAACCGCATCAGCGCCGCGGCGGGGAAGCCCAGCATCTTCTCGGCCGGCGTCGACCAGACCGCGGCCGACATCGGGATGAGGTAGAGGTCGAGGAAGTCCTGCCCCAGGCCTTTCTGCGCGCACCAATCCCGGAGGGAGGTCGTCTCGGCGGCGGGCGTCCGCCACTCGGTCTTCGCGAGCTTATTGAACCTATTGATCTGCAGCAGCAGCTTCCAGAAGCGCAGGCTGAACAGGTTGCGGCGCTGGGCGAAGAGGTGGTCGAGCGAGCTGCCGCACCATTCAAGCCCCGTCGGGTCGTGGCGTACGGCGAAGGACATCGAGGTCTGCTTCGGCCGCACGCCGAGCTCCTTGAAGAGGCGGCAGAGATGCGGGTAGGTCACCTCGTTGAACACCATGAATCCGGTGTCCATCGGCAGCGCGCGGCCCGTGCCGGGCTCCGTGACGTCGATCGTGTGCGCGTGGCCGCCGGGGCGCTGGTCGCGGTCGAAGACCGTCACGTCATGGTGGGCGGCCAGGAAGCGCAGGCAGCCGAGGCCGCTCACCCCCGAGCCGATGATGGCGATCCGTTCACGCACCGGGGGCGGCGGCCTCGCTCTTGGTCTGTTCCGCCTCCGCGTACACCGAGTCGGGCACGCCCTTGAGCCCCCAGATCAAGCCCATCCAGGACATGACCTTGAGTCCGTAGTAGGTCGGATCGAACTCCCACCAGTAGAAGCCCTGCTTCGTCGTGGCCTGGTAGCGGTGGTGGTTGTTATGCCAGCCTTCGCCGAGCGTGATGAGCGTCAGGATGAACGAATTACGCGACTCGTCGCCGGTCGTCTTGAAGCGCTTCGAGCCGAAGACGTGGGCGAGCGAGTTGATGCAGGCCGTGCCGTGGAACAAGGCGACGGTCGAGATGACGCCCCAGACGAGCAATTGCGGCCCGTTGGTGTCGTAGCCGTGGGCGCCGAGCCAGGCGCCGGCTCCGTAGGTCGCGCCGGCGGCAAGCAGGGGGATGAGGATGTCGAAGCGGTTGAGGAAGACCAGCTCGGGGTATTTCGCCAGGTCGGGGATCTTGGAGTAATCGGTCGGGAAGTTCTTCTTCGAGGTGATCCAGCCGATGTGCGACCACCAGAAGCCGTCGACCACGGGGGAATGCTTGTCCTCTTCTTCGTCGGAATGCTTGTGGTGATGGCGGTGGGTGCAGGCCCA
Organism: Verrucomicrobiota bacterium; assembly: GCA_039796215.1. Classification (GTDB taxonomy): domain Bacteria; phylum Verrucomicrobiota; class Verrucomicrobiia; order Opitutales; family UBA953; genus UBA953. The sequence continues at coordinate 6,326 of JBDKKH010000046.1, read as the reverse complement.
CCAGAGGGCGCCGCGCTGGACGGCGAGGGCGGTCCAGACGGCCATCACGAACTGGAAGGCCCGGGACGTGGAGTAGGTCTTGTGCGAGAAATACCGGTGCAGGAACCCCGTGATGGCGAACATCCGGAAGAAATAGAGGCCGACGGCGGTCCAGACCGCGATGGGGCTGGCGCCCACCCAGATGACCCCGAAGCAGGCCAGGTGGAGGATGATGAAGGGGACGGAACGGGCCCAATCGACCTTCTTAGGGGTATTCTGCAGGGCTTCGATTCCTTCCGGGATGTAGTCCGCATCGAACCAGCGGATGAAGGAACGGAAAAAACCGTTCGCCGGCGGCTGGGAGGGGGAGACGGGCATCTGGGAAGGAGTTAGGTGGTGAGGTGAGGAATCGCAACTGCTTTGACGATTTCGCCCGGGTCGTCAGGATATCCGTGTCGGACAGACAAAACCCGCCCTCCGCGTCGCTCCATTTGCAGACTCATGACAGATGCCCATGCCGAGCAGGATTGGCGGGCCTGGTTCGCCGAACACGGCGCCAGGCTCCGGCTGATCGCGCGGCAGTGGACCCGGGGCGAAGCCGACGCCGATGATGTCCTTCAGGAGGCTTTCGTGCGCTTTTGGAAACATCAACGTCACCTGCCCGGCAATCCGAACGCCCTCGTCGTGACCTCGATCCGTCGCGCCGCGCTCGACCTCCTGCGTCGTACCGACCGGCGGTCGGCCCGCGAGAAGATCGCCGGCGAGGAGGCCGACACCGTCGCCTGGTTCGAGCCCGAGGCCGATCCGCGGCTCGCGTCCTTGGCCGATTCCCTCCGCCGTCTGCCGGACGAGCAGCGCGAAGTCGTCGTGCTCAAGGCCTGGGGCGGGCTGACCTTCGACGAGATCGGCGAACAACTTTCGGTTTCCCCGAACACCGCGGCCTCGCGGTGGCGCTATGCCATGGAGGCCTTGCGCCGCAACATCACCGCCCGCACCCATGACTGATCCTGACCAAGACCTCGAACAGGCCCTCGCCGCCCTGCGTCCGCGCCCGCCCGGCCCGGCGTTGACGGCCCGCCTTGCGCGGCAGCTCGACGCCACCCCGGCCCGCCGTGGGGTCGTCATCGCCTGGTCTGCCGGGATCTTCGCCGCCGCGGCCGCCGCGGCGGGGGCCTTCGTCGTCCTGGCCGAGTCCCCGGCGCCGCTCGCCGCCCCGGCCGTCGCCCTCGCCGATGTCGCCCCGGCCGCCGCCGCTCGTTTCGCCTCTCCGGCCGCGACTCCGCCTCTCGCCCGTCGCGCCGCGTCGGCCGACGCCGCCTTTATCATCAAGTCCAGCGACGAGGTTCCCGAGCGCCCGTCTTACCGGCTCGTCCGCGCCGACCGCTCCCGACCGGAGGTTCAGTTGTTCCAGCCGGTCGAGCTCGCCGATGGCTCTTACGCCCGTCCCGCCCGCGTGCGCTGGGAGGACACCACCCGCTGGGAGGATGCCCTTACCCAGACGCGCCTGATCGACCACCGTCCCAACGACCAGCTGGCGCTTCTGCCGCTGGAGACCCATTGAACAGATCCGTCGTCTCGCGACGCTTCCTTTCCAAACACCCGTCCATGAACCCGCTCCGTCATATCCCCCTCCACCTGCTCCTGCTCGCCGGCCTGGTCGGTTTCGCCGAGGCCAAGGACAAGGAGCCGCTTGCGCCGGCGGCGAAGACCGCTTCCGCCGTCGCCTACGCCGGCCTGAATGTCGGACCGCGCGACGAGACCGCCGCATCCGTCCCCGCCGGCATCGGCATCGTGGTCGGTTTCATCGATCCGAAAGGTCCTTCCGTCGGGAAGGTCGAGGAAGGCGACATCCTCACCCGGCTCGACGACCAGGTGCTCTTCAATGCCGAACAATTCCGCGCGCTGGTCCGTACGCGCAAACCCGGTGACAAAGTGAAGCTCACGCTTCAGCGCGGCGCCGAACCGATGGTCGTCGAACTCGCGCTGGGCGCCCGCGCCGACCGCGAGCCGCGTGAAGAGTCCAAGGCGCGCTCCGCTCCCCGCGAGCTCCCTCCGGGCGTCACCATCGTCGGCCCCGGGGGTGTCATCCCGCCGGAACTGCTCAAGCAGCTGCAGGAGCTGCAGTCGGGGGCCCTGCCTGCGCCTGGCGGCCGTTCGCCGATTCCTTCGATCGACGACCTGCGGGCCCGTGGCGGGTCGGGCAGCTCCAGCTCGCATTCGTTCTCGTTCAGCTTCGGCGGAGGGCCGAAGAGCTCCTCGACCTCCGTCGCCGCCGACGCCGAGGGCTCGGTCACCATCCAGCAGGAAGACGGCAAGCGCCGTGCGGTGATCAAGGACCGGGACGGTAAGACCACCTTCGAAGGGGACATCACGGAAAAGGACGCCGTCGAGAAGCTCCCCCCGGAGGTCCGCCGGCGCCTGCAACTCGTCGAAGGCCGTGGCTTCAGCCTGCCTGGATTCCCCGGCGGCAAGCCCGCCGATAAGCCCGCGGCCGAGGAGCAGCCGAAGCAGCCCAAGAAAGCCTACGACCCCAAGCAGGGGGCTTGAACCGACCTGGCATCGGCGGCAAGGTTTCCATCGGGGCCTGCTCCTGGCGGGGAAGGGTTGGCTTTTGCCTCCAAACCCCTTTCTACTAGGTCCATGGCCTCCACCACCGAAATCCTTTCCCGCGTCGTCGCCGGGCTCAACGCCCTCGCCACCGTTTTCCTGCTGGTCGGCATCTTCAGGATCAAGGCGGGCGACCGCGAGGGTCACGGCAGGGCCATGAAGTGGGCGGTCATGACCTCGGCGCTGTTCCTCGCCGTCTACCTCGCCTCCAAGGTCCACCTCTGGGTGGCGCTCGGCCGCACCAACATCACCTACGCCCCGGACGCCGCCTCCGCCTGGGCCGGACTCAAGGGCCTGTACCTGTTCATCCTGATCCCGCACGTGATCCTGGCCATCTTGGTCACCCCGTTCGTCCTGCGGTCGGTATGGCTCGCCAAGGCCGGCCGGCTCGAGGAGCACAAGCGCCTCACGCGCTGGGTCTTCCCGGTCTGGCTCTATGTGTCGGTCACCGGCGTGGTCGTCTGGGCCTTCATGGAGTTCAGCGGTTCTCTGGCCGCCGCCGCGGCGCAGGCGAAGTGACCGGCGATTTTCCCCTCGCTCCGTATCCTCTTTCCGCTTTCACTCTCGCCGTCGTCATGGAAAGCGAGTCACCCTCCCGAAACCCGCAGACGGAGAAGTTGTTTCTCTGGGCCTCCTTCCTGCTTTTCTGCACGGTGCTCGCCTTCACGTGGTCGACCTACGGCGACGAAGCCGCCCGCCTCGAAGGCCTGCGCGCCAGCGAGCGCCAGAAGGAACAGGCCTACGCCGCCCTGGAGCGCACGCGTGGCCAGACCGATCGTTACGTCGACCGTTTCAGCCGCGACCCCGAATTCGTCCGTGACCAGGCCCGCGAGCGCATGGGCGTCGCCGAGCCGGGTGAGATCGTGATCCGCCTCGACGGCGCCCGCGGCATGGCGACGCCCGCAAAGCCTGCTCCCGCTCCCGCTCCGGCGGCCACCGCGGGACGTTAAGCGTCCTGGCTTGCCTGGCGCCCCCGCCGCAGGCATTCGTGGGTCATGTCCGCACGGAAGAAAGCCCAGGTCACCTGGGGCGGCCGGTTCAGCGCCGGTCCTGCCGAACTCATGCTTCGTTTCGGGGAGTCGGTCTCCTTCGACCATCGTCTCTGGGCGCAGGATATCCGCGGCTCCAAGGCGCATGCCACGATGCTCGCCCAGGCGGGCATCCTGACCCGGCGGGAGCGTGACGCCATCCTCCGCGGGCTCGACGCCATCGCCAAGGAGATCGCGGCCGGCAAGTTCGTCTGGAGTCGCGACCTCGAGGACGTGCACATGAACATCGAGAGCGCGCTGACCAAGCGGGTCCCCGCCGCCGCCAAGCTGCACACCGCACGGTCGCGCAACGACCAGGTCGCGACGGACGTCCGTCTCTGGATCAAGGACCAGTGCGACGCGGCCGACGCGGCGCTGGGGTCGCTGCTCAGGACCTTGGTGAAGCTCGCCGAGGCCAACGCCGACGTCATCCTGCCGGGCTACACCCATCTGCAGCGCGCCCAGCCGGTCTCCGCCGCCCACCATCTGCTCGCTTACGCCGAGATGTTCGGTCGCGACCGCGCGCGCTTCGCCGCCGCCAAGGCCGCCGCCAACTGGTGCCCGCTGGGCTCCGGCGCCATCGCCGGCACGACCCTCCCGATCCGGCGCGAAGTCACGGCGAAGCTCCTCGGCTTCGTCGACGCGAAGGGCCGCCCGCAGGTCACGCGCAATTCGATGGACGCCGTCGCGGACCGCGACCCGGCCACGGAGTTCTGCTTCGCCGCCGCGCTCTGCGGCGTCCACCTCTCGCGCCTCGCCGAGGACATGGTCCTGTGGTCTTCCGCCGAATTCGGTTTCGCCCGCATGCCCGACGAGTTCTCGACGGGTTCGTCGCTGATGCCGCAGAAGCGCAATCCCGACTCGATGGAACTCCTCCGGGGCAAGGCCGCGCGCTTCCAGGCTTCGCTCACGCATCTGCTTTCGCTCACCAAGGGCCTGCCGCTGACCTACAACCGCGATCTCCAGGACGACAAGCCGCCGCTCTTCGACGCGGCCGACCAGCTGCTGCTGTCCGTCGCGGTGGCCGACGCCACGCTCGCGGGCACGAAGTTCCATAAGGCCCGCTGCCTCGCCGCGGCCTCCGACCCCGCGCTCCTCGCCACGGACCTCGCCGACTGGCTCGTCCGCAAGGGCATGCCGTTCCGTCACGCCCACCATGCCGTCGGCCGCCTCGTCGCCCTCGCGGAAAAGTCCGGCGTGCCTCTCGACCAGGTCTCCGACGCCGCCGCGCTGACCGCCGACAAGGCGTTCACGAAGGGCTGGCGCGAGGTCTTCAGCCTCAAGCGCGGCTTCGCCGCCCGCGAGAACACGGGCATGCCCGGCCCCAAGGCCGTCGCCCGCGAGATCGCCCGCTGGCGCAAGTCCCTGCGCTGAGCGCCGGCTTCAGCGGACGGTCAGCGAACCGGTCAGGCGGATGTCCTCGGAGGAGGCGCCGACCTCGACCTTCTCGGTCCCAGGGAAGAGCGTGAAGCGGTGCGCGGATTCGTCCCAGGTCGCGAAGGTGTCGGGCTTGAAGGTGAGCGCGACGGTCTTCGTCTCGCCGGCCTTCAGCGAGACCCGCTGGAAGGCGACCAGCTGGCGATGCGGCCGGACCACCGGCCCCTTGCCGCTGACGTAGGCCTGCACGACCTCGTCGCCGTCGCGGTCGCCCGTGTTGCTGACTTCCACGGTGAGCGTCATCGGTCGGCCGAGCGTCGGTTCCGTGGTCGGGAGCGCGAGCCCGGCGTAGCGGAACTTCGCGTAGCTGAGCCCGTGGCCGAAGGCCCAGAGCGGCCGGCCGCGCAGATACATGTAGGTGAAGCCCTGCGAGATATCGTAGACGTCGCGCGAGGGCACCTGGGCTTCGTCCGCGTAGACCGTGTAGGGCAGGCGGCCGGCCGGATTCGTCGCCCCCAGCAGGACGTCGGCGACGGCCTTGCCTTGTCCGTCGCCGCTCCACCAGGCGGCGAGCACGGCGGGGGCCTGCTTCTGGATCGAGGGCACCGACAGCGGCCCGGCGCTGCAGAGGACGACGACCGTCCGCGGGTTGGCGGCGAGCACGGCGTCGACCAGTTCCTGCTGGTCGCCCGGCAAGGCGAGGGACTTCCGATCGATGCCTTCGTGCTCGTTGGCGAGCACCGTGCCCACGCAGAGGACGGCGACATCGGCCGACTTGGCCAAGGCCACGGCCTCCTCGCGAGAGTGGCCTTTCTCGGGCTTCACGTCCTTGCGCGCCGGGTTGGCGTAGGCGCCTTTGGCGAAGATGACCTCGGCCTGCGGCAGGCGTTCGCGCAGGCCTTGCGCGACGGACGTCAGCTTGCGCGGGAAGTTCCCGACATAGCTCGGGTCGCCGGCGACCGGGACGTCGGCGAGCGGGCCGAGGACCGCGACGCGACGCAGCTTCGTCCCGTCGAGCGGGAGCAGCCCGCGGTTCTCGAGCAGCACGATGGAGCGGCGGGACGCCTCGAGCGAAAGCGCGCGGTGCTCCGGCGCGCCGACCTTGGAGAACGGGATCGCGCGGTAGGCGACTTTCTCCGCCGGGTCGAATTCCCCGAGGCGGAACCGGACCTTGAGCACGCGGCGCACCGCGTCGTCGAGCCGCTCCGCGGACAGCTTGCCCGCGCGCACGGCCTCGGGGATGTGGAGCCGGTATTCCTTGTCCGAGAAATCCGTGCCGGCCGTCACCGACTTCGCCACGGCGTCGACGTAGGACATCGCGCCTTTCTCGTGGCC
>JBDKKH010000045.1:0-11269 GCA_039796215.1 Verrucomicrobiota bacterium | reverse complement strand
TGGCCTACCAGGCGGAACTCCGTCAGGCCACCGGCGAAGACTGGAAAGGCGTCAGCCTGCGCCTCTCCACGGCCCAGCCGAGCATCGGCGGGCGCGAGCCGCAGCTTACCGCCTGGCATGTGCGTAAGCTCGAACCGACGCCCACGCCGACCGCCGAACCCATGGCGATGCGCAAGCTGGCGATGAGCGGCAGAGCGGACGCGTCTGATGAGCGCGCGGATTCTGCGGCGGCCGCCCTGCCATCGGCCCCGAAGAAGATGATCAGACCCGCGGCTTCGGTGATCACCGGCGGGGCTTCGGCGCTGTTCGTGATCGAACGGGCCTACGACGTGCCCGCGGACAACCAGCCGGCCAAGGTGCAGGTCGCCCAGCAGACGTTTGACGCCGCCTTCCGCCATACCTGCGTGCCGAAATCCTCCCCGCATGTCTACCTGAAGGCCACCGCGCTCAATCGCAGCGACTACCCCTTCCTGCCCGGCTCCACCGCGGTCTTCCTGGACGGAGCCTTCGTCGCCAACGCCGGCATGGACCTCGTCCCGGCAGGCCAGGAATTCACGACCCACCTCGGCGTCGACCAGAACCTCTCGGTGGAACGCAAGGAAGTGGCGAAGCGCGAGGAGGAGGCGGGCCTGTTCGGACCCAAGACCCGCCGGACGGCCTACGAGTACCTCTTCAGACTCAAGAACTCCAAGCCGGTCGCGGCGGAACTGACCATCCTCGACCAGCTGCCGGTCTCGACGCACGAGAAGATCAAGGTCGTGCTGATCGAGCCCAAGGACGAAACCGCGCCGGGCTTCAAAGTCCGCGATGACAAGACCGCGGAATGGACCCTGCGCCTGGCGCCCGGTGAGAAACGCGACCTGCCCTTCCGTTTCGCGGTGGAACGACCCGAGGATTTCCAGCTGAGCAACCGATGAACCCCCTGCCTCGACCGACTTTCATGAGAAACTTCCTCCTGCTCCCCGCCCTCCTGATCGGCGCCGGCCTGACCGCCGCCGAGATCAAGACCGACGCGGCCCGCGTCAGCCAGGTCACGGTCTACGCCGACCGGGCCGAGGTGGTGCGCCACCTGCGCCTGCGCCTGGAACCCGGCGAACATACGCTCGTCTTCGACCAGCTGCCGGCGACGACCGACCTAGGCCAGGTCCGGGTCGACGGACGCGGCGCGTTCACGCTCATCGACATCCGCACCGAGACGGTCCAGCTGCGCGAAGCCGCCGACGCCCAGGTGCGCAAGCTGCAGGCGGCGCTCAAGGAACTCGAGGTCCGCACGCAGACGCTCACGCAGGCCGAAGGCCGGCTCGCCTTCCAGCGGGGCGCGCTCGACAAGGTGCTCACGCGCCTGACCGCGACCGGCAAGGAATCCGCGAACCCCGAGATGGATCCGGCGAAGTGGGCGACCTACCTCGACTTCCACGCCAAGCAGCTGGCCGAGATCGACCAGGCGACGCTGGCGAAACAGAAAGAACGCGAGCAGCTCCGGCTGGAATCCGACCGGCTCAACCGCGAACTCAACGAACTGCGCGGCAGCCAGCGCCGCTCCCGCCATCTGGCCAAGGTCAACGTATCGGTCCGGGAAGCAGGCGAGGCGGAATTCGACCTGAGCTACCTGGTGCGCGGCGCCGGCTGGACCCCGAGCTATGACATGAGGGCGAGCACGAAGACCCGAACGCTCGCGGTGACCTACCATGCGCAGGTGCGCCAATCGACGGGCGAAGACTGGCACGGCGTCAGCCTGCGCCTCTCCACCGCGCAGCCCGGCATCGCCGGCCGCGAACCCAAGCTCGACCCTTGGTTCATCTCGCGCCTGGACGATCGCCGGTACAAGGCGCTCGAGAAGAAGGGGTCCGAAGAAGACGCCGGAGGCATGCTGCAGATGCACAACGCCTTCGAGGCGGACGTCGGCGAAGCCGGAAAGACGCGCACCCGCTCGGCCAAAGTCACCGTCGGCGCGACCGCCGCGACGTACGCCATCGAACGCCCGGCGGACATCCTCTCGGACAACAAACCGACGAAGGTCTCCGTCGCCCAGCTGAGCTTCCCGTCGGTCTTCCGCCACACCTGCGTGCCGAAGCTCTCCCCGCACGTCTACCTCAAGACCAAGGCCGTGAACCAATCCGACTTCACCCTGCTGCCCGGCGAGACCTCCGTCTTCCTCGACGGCGCGTTCGTCGCCACCGCCAGCCTCGACCTGGTGCCGGCGGGACAGGACTTCTGGACCTACCTCGGGGCGGACCAGGCGGTGACCGTCGAGCGCAAGGTGCTCAACCGCCGCTCCGAGACATCCGGGGTCTTCGGGCAGAAGACCGCCCGGACGGTCTTCGACCAGGTCTTCAAGGTGACCAACGGGAAGAACACCGAGGTCGACCTGGTGCTCTGGGACCAAGTGCCGATCGCCGACCATGAGGACATCAAGGTCGTGATCGAGGAGCCGGCCTATGCCAAGGACACCGACGGGCTGAAGATGAACGAGTCGAAGTTCCTGGAGTGGCGGTTGCCATTGAAGGCCGGCGAGAAGAAGGACCTGCCTTTCCGCTTCGCGGTGGAGCACCCGGAAGACATGCCGGTGACAGGACTCTGAGCCCACGGGGCGGTAACGGTTGACCCAAGCCGTCGCCGCCCCTTGATGACCGGTGATGACCGACGCCTCACCTTCGCCCAGCCGGGCTCCGCACCTCGTGGGCGAAAGCTACGAGTTCAACGCGATCCGCACGCACCTCGAAGGCGAGCCGACCCCCCCTAATTTCGTGATCCATCGCGGCAAGGACGTGGTCGGGGTCTGCCTCGGTCTGGGCTGGAATCCCCGCGCGGAGGCCGAACCTTGCGAGGTCTGGGTCGGCTACAAGGGCGACCTGCCGAAATGGGGCCTGCGCCTGGCCGAGACCAAAGGACCCCTGCCGGTGTACGTCCGCCGGACCGAGGGAGGCCCCTGGTTCTACCTCGGCCTGCACGAGGTCACGAGCCACACCGCCGAACCCGCCGTGATCCGCACCCGTCTCCAGCCGCCGAAGATCACCGCGATCTCCCGACTGGTGTTCATGAAGAAAACCGCCGAGCAGGCCTGACGCCGATGGACAAGCCGGCTCCGAATTCCCACCCGCGAGACCCGCTGCATGGCGTGACCTTGCAGAAGCTCCTCGAGACCATGGTCGCCAAGTATGGTTGGCACGAACTCGCCCACCGCATCCCCATCCGGTGCTTCATGTTCGACCCGTCGATCAAATCGTCCCTCACCTTCCTGCGCAAGACCCCGTGGGCGCGCGAGAAGCTCGAGAACTGGTACGTAGGCGACGTGCGCAAGTCGCAAGGCTTCGGCCTCTGATCTGAGCCGCCTTTTTTCACGCGCGACTCCGATGACCGCCCCGACCTGCCCCGCGTGCACGCTCGACGACGTGATCGCCCTGCCCGGACAATGGGAATGCGCGACCTGCGGTCACACCTGGGCGCGGACGCCGGCGCAGGCTGAGGCGGAAGCCACCCGGGTGGTCAAGGACGCCCATGGCACGGTGCTGGCCGACGGCGATACGGTGGTCCTCATCAAAGACCTTAAACTCCGCGGTTCCGCCGGCACGCTCAAGGGCGGCACGAAGGCCAAGAACATCCGCCTGGTCGACGGCGACCATGAGATCGACTGCAAGATCGACGGAGCCCAGATCGGATTAAAGGCCATCTTCGTCAAGAAAGCCTGAGTTCCGGCCGCGCGACCGCCCATCCAGCCCGAGTGTCTAGTTGCCTCCGTCCGGCCGCCCGGACAGCATGGGCTTCTATGTCCCCCTTCCGTCGGTTCATGGTCTACGCCAGCCTGCTGCTCGCCGCGGCCTTCGCCTTGGCCGCGGAACCCGTGCTGCTGGTCCGGCCTTACCTCCAGCCCGGCCCGAAGCCCATGGTCGGCCCGACGGATGACATGCGGCTGATCTGGCTGACCGAACCCACGGACGCCTCGTTCAAGGTGGAATACGGTCCGGTCGGCGGGCCGACGGCCGTCGCCAAGGTCGAGCGGACGGAATTCACCTTCCCTTCGGCGACCAACCGGCTGGGACTCAAGCTGGAGGGCCCTCAGCGCTTCACGCGTTTCGTCGCGGCCCTCGACGGACTGCCCACCAACCAGGAATACGCCTACGTGGTGAAGTCCGGCGACAAGGTGCTGGCGCAGAAGACCGCCAAGACCCGCGTGACGTCGGACCGCCCGACGCGGTTCGTGATGGTCGGAGACCTCGCGGACGGTAAGTCGGCCCAGAACCGGATCGCCTACGCCATCCACGGCGAGAAACCCGACTTCCTCGTGGCGCTCGGCGACATCGTCTACCCTTCCGGCCGGAACTACCATTATACCAAGAACTACTGGCCGACCTACGTGAACGCGGACAAGGCGGACCCGGAAGACGGCGCGCCGCTGATGACCACGATGCCTTTCTATGCGGTGCTCGGCAACCACGACACCCTGGTGGGCCGCCTGAGCCCGACGCTGCCCGACGCCTGGGCCGCCTATTACTTCTTCACCGCGCCGCAGAACGGGCCGGGCGAAGGACCCTGGAGCACCGAGGTCCCGAAATCGGCCCAAGGCGCCGAGTTCCGTCGTCAGGCGGGCTCATCCTACCCGGCGTTGGGCTTCTACTCCTTCGATTACGGCCCGGCCCACATCACGGTCATCGATAACAGCGGCAACGGCAAGACCGACGACCCCAAGGCCGTGGAGTGGCTGCGCAAGGACCTCGCGGCGACCAAGCAGCCTTGGAAGTTCGTCTGCCTGCATATGCCGCCCTTCCACATCAACCCCGACCACTACGCCGCGCAGCGTCAGCGACGGCTCGCGCCGCTGTTCGAGGCCCAGGGCGTCGACGTCGTGTTCTCCGGCCACGTGCACAACTACCAACGCAGCAAGCCGCTCCGCTTCGCGCCCGCGGCCGTCCAGCCGGCGGCCAAGCCCGAGCCGGCGACGAAGAGCGATGACGCCGCTTCCATCCCGCGGACCCCGCCCTCCTACGTCAACGGCGCCTTCGCGTTCGATGAAAACTATGACGGCGTCACGCAGACCCGCCCGAAGGGCGTGATCTACGTCGTCGAAGGCGGCGGCGGCGCCGGACTCTACAAAGGCTCGCTCGAGAAGCTCCTCGCCAAGCTGCCGAACGGCGGACGCGACAACTTCGCGCCCTTCAACGCCAAGTATCACGACAAGACCCATTCCTTCGCGCTGATCGAGCTGACCCCCCGCCGCTTCGAACTGCGCGCCCTCGACGACGACGGCGTCGAGATCGACCGTTTCGCCATCGAGAAATAAGGCCCGAGCAAACCTGAAGCAGAGGAACGGGCGCCACCCGGAACCCCTTCGCCCCTTGCCCCGTCCCGGTCCGGCGGCTAGAAACCGGACATGGACTTCAATTCCCTGCTCCAGCAAGGCGCGGCCCAGGCCTGGCTCTACGTCCCGGTCGCCATCCTGCTCGGCGCCCTCCACGGCCTCGAGCCCGGACACTCGAAGACCATGATGGCGGCGTTCATCATCGCGGTGCGCGGCACGGTCTGGCAGGCCGCCCTGCTCGGCTTCTGCGCGGCGCTTTCGCACACCCTGATCATCTGGATCCTGGCCGGCCTGGCGCTGCAATACGGCTCCCACTGGAACGTCGAACAGACCGAGCCCTACTTCCTGCTGGTGAGCGGCATCATCGTCATCGGCATGGCCGTATGGACGGTCATGCGCCTGCGCGAAGAACATGGGCACGCCCATCACCACGGGGCGGACGGACATGCCCACGACCATCCTCATGACGAGCTCGAGGCTGAAGACGCGCACGCCCGGGCGCATGCGGCCGAGATCGAGAAGCGCTTCGCCGGCCGTCACGTGACGACCGGCCAGATCGTCATCTTCGGCCTCACCGGCGGGCTCATGCCCTGCCCGGCGGCGGTCTCGATCCTGATCATCTGCCTCCAGCTCAAACAGTTCTCCCTCGGCTTCGGCATCGTCGCCGCCTTCAGCCTGGGGCTCGCCATCACGATGATCTCCGTCGGCGTGCTCGCCTCATGGGGCTTCAAGAAACTGGCCGAGAAATCCGGCTGGTTCAGCCGCGTGGCCGCCCGCGCCCCCTACGTCTCCTCGGGCCTTCTCATCGCCCTCGGGCTCGCCTTCGCGACGCGTGGCTGGCTGCTGCTGAAATAAGCAGGCGGCCCCGGAGGCATGCTTTCGCGGACGATCGTCGGCGGGCTTACAGGCGGATACGGAGGCGAGGCGAGACCGGCGTGCCGGCGTCGCGGCGGGGAGCCTTAGGGGCCTTGCCGGGCGGCTCGTCGTCGGCGGCCAACGCTTCCATGAACTCGGACGGGATGGGAGCCTCGGCCTTGAAGACCACCAGGGCGCCCTGCCACTCGAAGGAAAGCTCCGTCGACTCGGCATGCAGGAAGAGTCGTTTGAAACCACGGGCCGTACCGGCGGCCTTGTTGAACTCGAAGTCGCCGTAAGTGCGGTCCCCCAGGATCGGATGGCCGTGTTCGGCCGTCTGCACGCGCAGCTGGTGGGTACGCCCGGTGCGCGGCTCCAGCCTGATGAGCGAAAGCGGGAGGCTTCCTTCGGCCGCCCGCTGCCAGGCGTAGACCGTCACCGCCGGCGCGCCCGCACCGGCCTCGGAACGCACGCCGCCGCCCGGCCCCTTGGATTTGGCCAGCTGATCCTGCCAGGTGCCGCGGGGGGTCCGGAGGCCGCGGCCTCGGATGAGCGCCACATAGCGCTTGGAGACCTGCGAGCGGGCGAAGAGCTTGCGGACCACGTCGGCGACGCCCGCGTCAAGCGAGAGCAGCAGGACGCCGCTCGTCGGCGAATCGAGCCGGTTCAGGAGATAGACGCGCCGGATGCCGCCCTTGCCGTCGCGGACATGGAAGGCTTCCTCGTCGAGGGAATAATTACCCGTGATGAGGATCGACCCTTTCTCCGCGGCTTCGCCTGGGTTGGGGTGCGACAGGATGCCGTCCGGCTTCGCCACGGCGATGAGACCGCAGGCATGTTCGGCCACCACGCGCACGCCGCGTCCAAAAGGGATCCAATCCGTCGAAGTCGTCATCAGTGGTAGAAGAAGTTGATCGTGACGATGTCGCTCTCGCCGAAGAGCGCCACCATATCCGCCCGCCAGATATCGTAAGGCGCCGGCGCGGTCACGGCGTCCTGGCAGGCCAGGGACATGATACGCGTCACCTCATTGTGCAGGATGGTCGCGTCGGTCACCGTGCCGTCGCGATGGAGCCGGAAACGCACGGTCACCCGCCCGCGGGAGGCGCCCTCGAAACGCGAGCGCTCGATGATGCTCCACCAGCTGGACTGGATGGCCTCGAGCATCCGCTGGGTATAGTCGCCGTATTGGCTGAAACGCGCGTCGATCGCGAGGGCGCCCGCGCGGTTGACGCCGACGGCGTTGCGCAGCAGCAGGCCGGCGGTGCCCGTCGGAACGGTGGCGCGCGGCCGGTCAGGGTTGGCGGCAGGAGGGACCGGCGCCGGGGCGGGCGGCGTCATCTGGGCAGGTTTCGTGACCTGCGGCCCAGCACCGGGGACGGCCATCTGGGCGGGCGAGGCCACCGCCACCGCCGCCGGCGGCGTCGGCTGCGCCTGAGACTGGTCGATGGAACGGGGGCGGCCTTGGGCGAGCCGGATCTCCGGCGACGAACCCGGCGACCGCGGAAGCGCGGAGTTGGTCAGGGCTTTCTCGGGGGTCGGCTGCGCGGCGGTCTGGTTCCGGGCGGAGGTGAATGGCGCCGACGCGGGCGTCGCCTGATTGGCGAGCGGATTGGTCTCGGCGAAACGCAGCTTCGGCGGCAGGCGGGCCTCGTCTACCTTGACGGGGGCGGTGAGCACCTCGATCGGCCGGACGACGCGGACGGCCCGCTGGAAATCATCGGGGAGCAGGCAGAGCAACAAGACATGGAGCCCGACCGACGCCACGGCCGCATAGGCCGCAGACCGGAAGTCGATGGAGTCATCAGGCCGCACGACGAGAAGTTAGCGGGGGGGCGGACGACTTCAAGCGTAGGCCAGAAGGATTATCGCCCCGCGAATTCGCGGGTGAGGTCCGCCAGCGTGCGCCGACAGTCCTCGCGGGTCCCGATCACGACATAAAGCTGGAAAGCATGGTCGCCCGGCGCGATGGGCTGAGCCTGACGCAAGCGGAAGACGCAGTTCCACTTCACGACGTTTTCCGGAGAAAACTGGAACCGACCATAGCCGACCGGGGCGCCGGCGAGGGAACGTCGGGGCGTAAACACGCCCATGGCGTGCGATCCCGAAGGCGTCGACAGCACGACCGGATCGGCGATCTCGCCGTTCTGGCGCGGCACCGGCCGCAAGGTCGACGTCACCGCGTCGAAGCGCAGCTCCTGGCTGAACATCGGCGGCATGTAACCGGTCAGGACTTCGAACTGCAGGAACCGATGCGGCCGGTCGGCCGGCACCGTGAACGTCACGCGATAATCCAGCACGTGATCCATCCCTGGCCGGCCGATGCGCACCTGCTTCGAGAGGAGATGATCCGAGAGCAGAGAGGTATTCTGGGCCGGACGTCCCTGGGAACGCATGCCCGGAGACAGCCAGAATGCCATCCGGGCCCGGGTCGACAGCACCCCGTCGCGGACCGAGATGGCTTCGAGGCGGCTGGTCGAACGCGGCCCGTGACCGTCGGCGGCCGAACCCGCCTCCGTCGGATTATAGCACTCCGGATGGAAGACCCCTTCGACATCGGCATTGAGGGCCGATTGCAGCTGACGGCCGTGGTCGTGGGTATCGATGAATTCCACGCCGGCCCAGCGGACCGAGTCGATCGCTCCGGCGAGACGGCTCGTGGTCCGGAGGACGAGCGGCTGGCCGCCGATGGCGCCCTTCAACTCGGCGTCGCCGCTTAACGGGGCGTCCGGAGCGGCCAAGAGAGAAGCCGACCAGAGGAAATAAAGAAGGCGAAACGGCCGAGTCATGGGCGACGATGCTTAAGCGTCTCAGGCCGTCAGCCTTCCCAGGACGCCCAAGGCCCGGAGGCGCTCTTTGACGAATTCGACCGGCAGCCCCATGATCGTGGAGATCGGCGGCTGGAAATCGGCGATGATGATCTCCTTGCCTTCTTGGATGCCGTAGGCGCCGGCTTTGTCCAAGGTGTTCACCAGGGCCTGGTAGCGGGTGATATCCTCGTCGGTCAGCTCACGGAAGCGCACGCGTGCCGTGATATCATGGACCTCATCGATGCCGAGCGCCGGACAAAGCAGGCACACCCCGGTATGCACCGTGTGCTCACGTCCGGAAAGACTCCGCAGCATGGCCCGGGATGCGGCGAGGTCGGCCGGCTTGTTGAGGGCGCGATCCCCCAGGGCCACGGTCGTGTCCGCACCCAGGACGAGGGCCGACGGGTGCAGGCGCGAGACCGCCGCGGCTTTCAGACGGGAGTTGTGCTGCACCATCACGCAGGGATCGGTGACCGGGTCCTCATGCTCGGTGACCGCGGCCACCACGACCCGATGCGGGATACCCGCGCCCGCGAGCAGTTCGGTACGTCGGGGCGAAGCGGAGGCTAGCAGCAGGACAAGGGGCGAGGACACGCCGTAAGCAGAGCAAAGCAGACCCCCGATGACAACCGAAAGACCGGGCTTTTCGGGATTTGCCCCGGACGGAAAAACCCTCGAACCTCCGGGAATGCGCCCTGCCCTGCTGCTCCTGCTTTTCTGGATCATGCCCCTGCTTTCAGCCGCCGAGAAGAGCGCGAAGGATTTCCTGAAGAACCCCGACGCCTGGTTCGCCGGCGAAGAAGGCCGGCGCACGACCGAAAACATCCTCTCCTTCCAGGCGGACAGCGGCGGCTGGCCGAAGAACGCGGTCACGCTCGACAAACCCTTCGGCGGCGACCGGAAGACCTTAAGGGCGACCTTCGACAACGGCGCCACGATGGACGAACTCCGCTTCCTCGCCCGGGCCTTCGTCGCCACGCAGGACGCGAAGCTCCGCCAGGCCTTCGACCGTGGCCTGAGGCATATCCTCACCGCGCAATATGCGCACGGCGGCTGGCCCCAGTACTACCCCCTGAGCAAGCAATACCACCGGCACGTCACCTTCAACGACGGCTCCATGGTGCGGGTCATGGAGTTCGTACGGGAAGTCTCCGCCGACGCCCGCTTCGCGTTCGTCGAGGCGAAGACCCGTAGCGCCTGCCGCGAGGCTTTCGACCGCGGCGTGGCGTGCATCCTGCGCTGCCAGATCGTCGTCGACGGTCGTCGGGCGGTCTGGTGCGCCCAGCATGACGCAGAGACGCTGCTGCCCGCCAAGGCGCGTTCCTACGAGCTGCCCACCTTCAGCGGCGCCGAATCGGTCGGCGTCCTCCGCCTGCTCATGAGCATTGAACAGCCCTCGCCGGAAGTGAAGGCCGCCATTGAAGGCGCGGTGAAATGGTTCGAGGCCAGCAAGATCACCGGCATGCGCATCGAGGCCGTCGACGAACCCAAGGCCCCGCGCGGCAAGGACCATATCTTGGTCAAGGACCCGAAGGCCGGGCCACTGTGGGCCCGCTTCTACGACCTCAAGACCGGTCAGCCGACGTTCTGCGACCGCGACGGCGTGCCCAAGGCCAACTTCGCGGACATCGGTTACGAACGCCGCAACGGGTATGCCTGGTTCGGGACCTGGCCCAAGGTGCTGCTCGAAAGGGAATATCCCGCCTGGAAGAAGCGGAATCCCTGACCGGGGAAAGGCCCGATCAACGATGATCGGGCTTCCAGGCGGCCGCGCGGGCGGACAGGTAGCGCACGTACACGTCCTGGTCGTTCAGGCAGGGGATCTGCTCGAAGGACTCGCCGCCGGCATGAAGGAAGTCCTCCTTCCCCTCTTCGCTGATCTCCTCGATGGTCTCGAGGCAGTCGGCGGTGAAGGCGGGGCACATCACGAGGAGCTTCTTGACGCCTTCTCCGGGCAGCGCTTCGAAACGCTCGTCGGTGTAAGGCGGGATCCACTTCTCCGGACCGAAACGCGACTGGAACGACATCTCGACCTGCTCCGGACGGAGCCCGGCCTTCTCCGTGAATAGTCGGGTGGTCTGCACGCACTGGTGCTTGTAGCAGTTCGCGTGGGAAGGGCTGGCCTGGAGACAGCAATCCTTGACCTTCGTGCAATGGGCCTTGGAGGCGTCGCCCTTACGCAGGTGCCGCTCCGGCACGCCGTGGTAGGAGAACAGGATCTTGTCGAAGGGCCGGTCCAGCCAAGGACGGGCGGACTCGACCAGGCAGTCGATGTAGGCCGGGTCGTTGAAGTAAGGCTGGAGGACGT
>JBDKKH010000044.1:0-4479 GCA_039796215.1 Verrucomicrobiota bacterium | reverse complement strand
TCCTCGCCACGCGCAAATACGAGGCCGCCATGAACACCTACCTCCGCGTGCCGGTGTTCTACGGCTCCGAGACGGAGTTCATCCCGAAGGCCCTGCTGGGCGCCGCCCGCGCCTTCCGCGGGATGGACAGCCCCGCGATGCGCGACCAGAAGCTGGAAGCGGTCTCCCATCGCTACCTTTACGACATCATCGTCTCCTTCCCGGTCTCCAAGGAAGCCGAGGAAGCCAAGAAGATGCTCCCCCCCGAGGAACGCGCCAAAGCCATCGCCGACCAGGAAAAGATGGCGGCGGGCGGAGCCCTTCCGGAAGGCGTCCTGCCGGTGAAGACCGGCGGCGCCGAAGAAGAGAAGGCCGACGGCGCCAAGTGAGTCCTTGCCCCTTTCCAAAACCCAACCTATCAATCCACCCCACCCCCTCATCATGAAGATGACCCTCCGCAAGACCCTCCTCGGCACCGCCCTCCTCGGCTTGCTGACCCTCACCGCCTCGGCCCAGGAGGCTCCGGCCGCCGCCGTCCACCACAAGACCCTCGCCGACCTCTTCATCGAAGGCGGCTGGGTCATGTACCCCATCACCCTCTGCTCCGTGGCCATGATGTGGTTCATGGTCGACGGCTTCATCAAGACCAGCGCCGGCAAGATGTACCCCGCCGAGCACGTCACCCAGCTCCGCGAACTGTTCAAGAAGGGCGACTACGTCGGCGCCTACGCCTTCGCCAAGTCCGCCGGCTCCCCCGTCGCCGAAGTCGTCCGCGCCGGCGTCGCCTTCACCCCGGATGGCAAGACCATGACCGAAGAGGCCATCCTCTCCGAGATCGTCCGCATCCAAGGCGAGCTCAAGGGCCGCTCCTCCTACCTCTCCGTGATCGGCGTCTGCACCCCGATGATCGGCCTGACCGGCACCGTGACCGGCATGATGAGCGCGTTCGAGACCCTCGGCACCTCCGGCGTGGGCGACCCCTCCAAGCTCTCGGGCGCCATCGGTGAGGTGCTCGTGGCGACCGCCTCGGGCCTCTTCATCGCGATCCCGGCGTTCATCGCCTACTACCTCCTGGCCAACCGCATCAACAAGGGCATCCATGACATCACGGAGATCGTGACCGGCCTGTTCCGCGCCTTCCCCTACGAAGAAGTGGCCGGCCGCAAGATCGGCGACGAGGAGATCTACGCCGCCAAGCCCGACTGGAACGCCTCCGCCGGCGTCCAATCGTAAGCCTTCCACCCTCTTAACCCAGTCCCACAACCATGGCAGGCGGAGGCGGAGGCGGAGAAGGAGAACCGGAATTCCAGGTCGCGCCGATGATCGACGTGCTCCTGGTGCTCCTGATCTTCTTCATGTCCATCACCTCCTCGCAGGTGCTCAAGGTCGACAAGAACATCTCGCTGCCCGTGGCCTCCCACGGCATCAAGCGCGACGACAAGGCGGCCGCCGGACTGATCAACATCTCCTGGGACAAGACGACCGGCCAGGCGAAGTACAAGCTCGACGACCGCGAGCTCGACCCGAACGACAAGGAGGGCATCGCCAAGGAACTCTCCGACCGCAAGGGCAACAACGAGAAGTACCGCCTGCTCATCCGCGCCGACAAGGACTGCCACGCCAAATACATCTCTCGAGCCCTCGAATGGGGCGCCGAAGCGGGCATCGACAACATCGCCTTCTCCGGCCTCAACCACGAAGAATAAGCCATGAAGCAGCGTAAAGAATCGGCCGACGCGGCCCCGGGCTTCCAGATCGCCCCGATGATCGACGTGGTCTTCGTGATCATGCTTTTCTTCATGGTCATGGCCGGCGCCGTGAAGGTGGAGCACGAACTCAAGACCACCCTCCCCGGCAACGCGGAGACCGCCAAGGAGACCGAGCTGCCCGACGAGGTCACCATCGGGGTGAGCGAATCCGGCGAAGTCACCCTGAACGAAGATCCGGTCGGCCCGCCCGGAGATAAGCAGCTGGACAACCTCTACAATCAGATGAAGCAGATGGGGCAGGCCGCCGAACAGTCCAAGACCAAACTCCTGATCACCTTGCAGGCCGAAGAAAACGCCCGCTACGAGCGCGTGATCAACGTCCTCGACTGCCTGGCCAAGGCGAACATCACCAACGTCACGTTCGCGGTGGCCGACAGCGAGTAAGCCGCCGCCGCCACCCGACGCACCCGACCGCCGCAAGGCGGTTTTTTTGCGCCTCGATCAGAAGCCGGCCTCGGACTCGAGGACCCGGCGCACGGCCTCGAAATCGTGGCCGATCCGCAAAGGCGCCGGCGCCGGCAGCTCTCCGGGGAAGCGGGAGGCCTGGGCGTCGCCGAAAGCCTCCTGCAGGACGTCCGGGAACTTGGCCGGGTGCGCCGTGCCGAAGACGACCACGTCGTCCAGGCGGGCTCCCTCCGGCGTCGCCAGCAGGTCTTCCGCCGCCTTCCAGCCGACCGCGGAGTGCGGACAAAGGACATAGCCTCCCGCCGTGCGCACGCGGCGCATGGCATCAAGGGTCTGCCGGTCGTCGACCGTGACCGCCGCGACCGCCGGGCCGCCTTCGCGCCAGGCCAGCAGTCGGGCCAGGTTGTTCGGATCGCCGATGTCCATGGCGTTCGAAGCCGTGGGAGCGGCGCGGCGCGGACGGTATTCGCCGGTCGCGAAGAGTTCCGGCAGCGGCGAGTTCACGTTCGTCGCGGCCACCAAGGCGGCGACATCGAGCCCCATCCGCCGGGCGAGCTGGACGGCGCCGACGTTGCCGAGATTGCCCGAAGGCACGACGACGCCCATGCGGCTGCCGGGAGCGACCAGACGTTTGGCGTGGAAAGCGAACGGCACCTGGGCGATCAACCGGACAGGGTTGATGGAGTTGGCCGTCAGCAAGGGGCGACGGCGACGCAGCGATGCGTCGGCCAACGCGCGCTTCACCATCGCCTGACAATCATCGAAAGTGCCGTCGACCGACAAAGCGACGACCCCCGGACGGGCCCGCGCGATCTGCGATTCCTGGACGGCGCTGACGCCGACGCGGGGATAGAGGACCACGGCGCGGACGCCGGGCACGCCCGCGCAAGCCTCCGTCACGGCGGCGCCGGTGTCACCCGAGGTGGCGGCCAGCACCGTCAGCTGAGGGAAGTCGTTCCCGAGCACGCGCGCGGTGACGCGCACGAGGGTGCGCACGGCGAAATCCTTGAAGGCGGCGGAAGGGCCATGAAAAAGCTCGAGGACGCCGATCCGCCCGGACGAGGATCCTTGGAAACCCTCGGGCCGGACGAGCGGGACCGGGAAATCGAAGGCCTCCTGGCAGAGCCGGCGAAGTTCCGCGGGGCCAAGCACCTCGGCGAAATAGGGGGCGATCACGGCCTCGGCCAGGTCGGCGTAGGAGTCGTGGCGGTGCCGCTCCACGAAGCCGGGTTCGAACTGCGGGATCCGCGTCGGCACCCAGAGCCCGCCCTTGGCGGGCATCGCCGAAAGGAGGACGTCGCGGAGCGAGCCGCGGCAGGTCGGGTCGACGGTGGAGACGAATTCCAACTCAGGCTTCGGCGAGGACATGGACACCTTGGGGATTGATGCGGGAGACGTAAGGCGTGGCCTTGACCGGCACCGAGGCGAAGACGGCGGCGACGGCGGCGGCGACCTTGCGGGCCGTCTCCTCGCCCTCGCAGAGCGCGAAGACGCTGGGACCGGCGCCGGAGATGGAGAAACCGAGGGCGCCGGCGCCCATGGCCGCGGCCTTGGCGCGATAGAACTCCGGGATCAGGCGGTGCCGATGCGGCTCGGCGATGAGGTCGTGCAGGGAGCGGCCGATCAGGGCGTAGTCGCTCTTGAAGAAGCCGCACAACAGGCCGCCGAGGTTGCCGCTCTGCTGCGTGGAGGTCTCGAGCTGGATCTGGCGCGGCATGATCTCGCGGGCGACCTTGGTGAGGACGACGATGTCCGGATGCACGACCGCCGCCCAGAGGCGCTCGGGGATCGGCACGTCCATGACGTCGAGTTCGGCGTTCGAACGGATCAACGTGATGCCGCCGAGCAGGCAGGGACCGACGTTGTCGGCATGCCATGCGCCATCGGCCGCGGCTTCGCCGGCGACAACGAAAGGCAGGAGCTGGCGGCGGGTCAGCGGCTCGCCGAGGAGCCGGTTGACGACGAACGCCCCGCCGACCGCGCTCGCCGCGCTCGAGCCGAGACCGCTCCCGAAAGGCATCTTCTTGTGGATCTCCATCTCGATGCCGAGGTCGCTCTTGCCGAGGTGGCGCAACAAGGCGTGCGCCGCGACGCCCGCGGTGTTCTTCTTGGAATCGAGCGGCAGCCGGCCGTCGTCGCCGGTGATCTTGGTGATGCGCAGGCCGGGGGTATCGGAAAAGCGGGCCACGATCTCGTCGCCCGGGGCTTCGATGCAGAAACCGAGCACGTCGAAACCGCAGGCGACATTGGCCACGGTGGCGGGCGAAAAGATACGGACTTCTTTGAGCGGCTGGGCGGACATAGGACCCCTGATAGCAGGGTGGGC
>JBDKKH010000043.1:0-5440 GCA_039796215.1 Verrucomicrobiota bacterium | reverse complement strand
TGGGGCAGGCCCGGATACACGCGTCCGAGATGCACATACCCGGCGGGATCCTCTTGGCGGAGCCGGCCGAACTCGGCGATCTTCTCCGCGACGACCTTGCTCCGGCTATAGGCGGTGTCCGCTTCGCCGACGAACATGGCGAACGGCAGGTTACGCACGCCGAGGGTGCTCACGCTGTTGGGATGACCGGCCATCATGGCCGCGGCGGCGAAGCGGTCGGGGATGCGGGGGGCGAGCTGCCACACCCCGTCGCCGCCGGCGGAATATCCGAGCAGGTAGACCTTGTCCGGATGCACGCCGCGGAGGGCGATGAAATCTTCGATCAGGCGGTCGAACAGGCGGTCGATGTGCGGCTCATGCCAGAGGTTCCAGGTGTCGGTCGGGGCGCGCGGCGCGACCACGATGCCTTCGGGCGGGACGTAGAGCCGGATCTGGTTGCGCCACTGCTGGTCGTTGACCGCCGCGGGCGCGTTGCCTCCGCCGTGCATCGAGATCCAGAGGCTACGTTGTCCGGACGGAGCCAGGTTGAACTCCCGCTCCAGCCAACGCAGGGTCTTGTCACCGACCTTCAGCTCATGCGCGGCGACTTCGGCGGCGCGCTCGGCCTGCAGTTCGGCCAGGCGGCGTTCCGTGGCCTGCCGCATGGGCGAAGCAAGCGAGGCGCCGGCCAATGGGACGCAGCCCGCGCCGACGAAGGCGCCCAGCAGGGCCAGACGAGTCCAGAAGCGAGGGATCATGGCCTACGCCTAACCGACTACCCCAACGGAGACGAGCCAACTCGTGAAACCTGGCAAAGGATCAGTCACCGACTACGCGGCACACCTCCCCGGCCCTTGTCTCCGTCCATCTAAGCGCCGGCAGAAACGGAGGATACTACTCATCATCCGAGGCATAATCACCATGAGCAAGCAGGCGTCCTCGGAATCATCATCGGCCCGGCGCATCCCGGTCCGCGGACACGATGGGACGACGCGGTGGCCGACCTTTCTGGCCCGGCTGAGCTGCCTGCTCTTTTTCCTGACCGGAGCCGCCTTCGCCGGCGACGACACGCCCACGGCCTACCCGACGCCGGCGGGCTACGAGGTGGACAACCGCCTCGCCGTGACGGTGAACGGCAAGCCCGTGCCGGTCTTGAAATGGACCACTAACGGGAAGAAGAAATCGGTGGAATACCTCTACGCCCGCTTCTCGGTCGCCGGCGAGGCCGCCGTCAAGATCACCAGCGAAAAGCCGATCGCCACGCAGCAGGTGCGTCCGGCGGCATTCGGCCTCAAACCCGAGGTGAGCGGCCAGACCATGACCTTCACGTTGCCGGGCTCACGCTACGTCGTCGTCACGATCAACGGGATCATGCTGATGGTCCTCGCGGACCCGCCCGAAACCGACGCCCCGCGGCCCGGTCAGGCCGGTATCCATATGCTGCCGAAGTCGGCCGATCCGACCGGAGAGCGTAATTGCACCGAAGCGTTGCAGTCGATCATCGACGCCGCCGCCGATCAGAAAGGGGGCGGCGTGGCCTATGTCCCGCGCGGCACCTACAAAGTCGGGCCTTTCCGGCTCAAGAGCGACGTCACCCTCTACCTGGCGGACGGCGCGGTGCTCAGGTTCGACGCCGCCACCGCGGGGGCGAACAAGGATTTCTCCAAAGTCATCCACAAGGACAACGAGAAGTCCCATCCCGGGCTCTATTTCATCAAGGCCGATGACGCCCAGAACATCCGGATCGCCGGCCGGGGCATCATCGACGTGAACGCCGGCGAATATTTCAAGGCCGACGGCTGGCTCGTCAGCTGCATGCGCATCCAGAACGTCCGGAACTTCACCGTCGACGGCGTCACCATCCGCGAGAACTCTTCCTGGAGCATCCTCACCGCCGGCTGCGAGGGCGTGCGGTTCGAGAACGTGAAGATCCTGAACGGCATGGGGTTCGAACAGAACGACGCCTTCGACATCATCAGCTCCCGCGACGTCCTCATCCGGCACTGCTTCGGCCATGCCAGCGACGACATCTATTGCCTGAAGGCTGGCGGCAAAGGCGTCCACGGCGGCGGGATCACCACCAACCAGGCCAAGGCCTTCGGTAAGATCACCGTGCAGGACTGCGTGGCCTACACCCGCACCACCGGCTTCAAGATGGGACAGCAATCGACGGTCAGCGGCGAGGACTTCACCTGCAAGGAACTGTATGTCATCGCCGCCCGCAACGGGGTCACCTTCGCGCTCTTCGACGGTCCGGCCGTCTTCAAGAACATCCGCATCGACCAGATCCACCTCGACCAGAAGAGCATCGTCCCCCTGCAGACCATCATCAAGAAAGGCGGCCAGGTGAAGGACCTCTCCGTCTCCAACGTCTTCTGCGAGATGCAGCCCGTCCCGATCCGCCTCCCGAAGGAAGTAAAATAGGCCGCCGGCAAGTCGGCCCGCAGCCTGAAAAGTGGCGGAGAGGATGGGATGGCTGCCCTACGCTCCGGGATCTCGCCCCACGCCTGCGGCATCGCCTGTTCGCCTGACGGCTCACCGAACGAGTGCTCATCCCATCCCCGGCTTGGTTCAAGCTGTCCGAGCCTCAGGGCCTCTGGGCCTCCGAGCCTCTTGAAAGTGGCGGAGCATGGGGTCAGGCCGCACCTTCCGAGGAGCGCACCTGATTAAGGGCAAAAGAGTTGAATTTAGGTGCGGCTGATTTGGGGTGCGGCCTGACCCCTTGCGCTGACTAAACCCTGCAAAAGAGGACCGCGTTAATAAGCGCCGCAATATGTCGATTTTAACATCATAAATCGACATATCGACTTTGACATGTCGACCGGGCGGTGATTGCCTGAACCATGGCCAAGAAGCCCGTGAAAGCATGGAAGCCGGAGTCGCCCTACGACGAGCTCCCGCCCCTGCCCCCGTCGGCACCCTTGCAGACCCCGGCCGTCCTCAAGGCGACGATCCGGGCCCGTGCGGCCTTAGCCGAGCTGGACCGACTGGCCGGCAAGCTGCCCAATCCGGGCATCCTCGTGCGCACCCTGCCCCTGATGGAGGCGCGTTGCTCCTCGGAGATCGAGAACATCGTGACGACGGATGACATGCTCTTCCGCCGCGCCGGCCTGCCGAACGAATCCACGCCACCTGCCGTGCGCGAGGCGAGCCGCCACGCCGAGGCCCTGCTCGAGGCTTACCATGGCCTCCGGAAACTTCCCGTCTGCTCAAGGCTGGCGCAGCAGATCTGCTCGCGGATCAAAGGTCATCCCATGTCCGTCCGCCGACTGCCCGGCACGGTCATCGCGAGCAGCAAGCAGGTCATGTACACCCCGCCCGTCGGGGAGTCGGTGATCCGCGGGCTCCTCGCCAACTGGGAGACCTACCTCCACTCCGACGATGACACCGACCCGCTGATCCGCATGGCCGTGGCGCATTATCAGTTCGAGGCGATCCACCCCTTCACCGATGGCAACGGTCGCACCGGCCGCATCCTCAACAGCCTTTACCTCACGGAAGCAGGCCTGCTGGAGCAGCCGATCCTCTACCTGAGCCGCTACATCCTCGCGAACCGGTCGGACTACTACCGCCTGCTGAACGCCGTCACGAGCCACGAGGCCTGGGAAGAGTGGGTGCTCTATATCCTGCAAGGAGTCGTCGAAGTCGCCACCTGGACCTCAGGCAAGGTGCGGCAGATCCACGCCTTGGTGGAATCCACGCAGAAGCAGATCGTCAGGAAATGCCCCGGCCTGCCCTTGGACGAGGTCATGCGCGCGATCTTCGAGCAACCCTACTGCCGTATCCGCCACCTCGTGGAGGCCCGGGTCGCGAAGCGCGAAACCGCCTCGCTCTACCTCGTCCAACTGACCAAGGCCGGCGTGCTCACGGAGATCAAGCAGGGGCGTGACAAACTCTTCCTCAACCACCGCCTGGTCGACCTGCTGACCGATCCCGAAGGCTGAACGAAGGATTCCCAGCCCTGAGGCGTACGCGACGGGTCCGCTCTGCCCGGCCTGATCCGCCTCCCGAAGGAAGAAAATAGGCCGCCGGCAAGTCGGCCAGCAGCCTGCCAAGTGGCGGAGAGGATGGGATTGGCTGCCCTACGCTCCCGGCTCTCGCCCCACGCCTGCGGCATCGCCTGTTCGCCTGACGGCTCACCGAACGAGTTCTCATCCCATCCCCGGCTTGGTTCAAGCTGTCCGAGCCTCCGAGCCTCTTGAAAGTGGCGGAGAGGATGGGATTCGAAGGAAATTTCCGCGTCTCTAAGTAGTTGAACTTCAACGACCGAGGTTTTTTGCGGACAGTTTGCGGACAAGTTATCCGCCAACTCTGCTAATTTATCCGGCCGATTTTAGCGCGCAAGTGCTAAGAGTTTGGATTTATCAAATTCATCAGCCCAGCTTCCTCCGAAGTATCTCGCGGGCACGTGAAACCCGATGCTCAACGGCCTTTGCGCTCAGGCCCAGGGACTCGGCTGCCTCATGCTGACTAAAGCCCTCAAACGCGGTCAGGATCAAGGGAGCGCGTAGCTCCTCGGGCAGCCCCTGGACCGCATCGCGGACCGACCGGGCGACTTCATCGGCGCGGGAAGTATCCTCGACGCCCGCGTCATGCAACTCAGGCAAAAGTCCGGCAAAACGGGCCACCCGGCGCAGCCAGCCGCGGCGGCGATTGCGGGCGAGATTCGTCGCGATGCCGAAAAGCCACGTCGAAACCTTGCCTCCCCGGAAACGCTCGCCCGTGCGCCAGGCAAGGGCGAAGGTCTCCAGCGTGACTTCCTCGGCGTCACGCACATCGGGCAGGAGACGGACAAGGTAACCACGGAGGCGGGGATCCCATTCCTCGAAGAGACGGCGCCATCCCGCCTCATCGGCACGTCCTGGCAAAACCTGGGCTTCGCCCTCTTTCATCGCGAGTGAGTCTGGCCGGAGAGGTCGGTCGCGCCCTCATGGCCGGCCGAATCGATGCGAGGGAGGATCAGGACAAGGTAGGCCTTGGCGCTCTCCGGAGGCATGCAGGCGGCGATGGCGCGAACATGATCGACGCGGGCCAGCCGGCACTTCTCACGGGCGCCGGCGAGGCGAGCCCGAGAGTCCGGGCCGGGCTTGGCGTCCATCGCCGACTTGGCCACGGAAACCAGCCGGCAGTGCTCCGCGCACTCCTTCTCGAATCTTTCCTGCAGGCTGGCGATGCGAGCCATGGCGGCGTCATCCAAGGCGAACTCGTGGCGCATCCAGGCTTGGACGTCATGATTGCAGGCCGAGGCCGACAGCTCGAAATCCCGCACGACGAACCAACCCACGACGGCGAGGCAGAGGATCGAGGCCGCGAGCAGCAGCCGGGAGGAAAGCCTCATCGGGGCAAGGAGTCGGAAATCTGGCGAACGTAGAGCTGCAGGACGCGCTCGCGGTCCGACTGGTTGGCGGAATAGCCCGCCGCACCTCCGGCCAGAAGCGCGACCGCGGCGGCGACGGACCAT
>JBDKKH010000042.1:0-6935 GCA_039796215.1 Verrucomicrobiota bacterium | reverse complement strand
CTGCCGAACCTGTTCACCGCCGGGAACATGCTCTGCGGGTTCCTCGCGATCAAGAACTGCATCGAGGCGCGCTTCACCGACCTGACCGCGACGGCCCGGGCCGACCACTACCTGTGGGCCGTTTGGTTCATCCTGGGGGCGTGCCTCTGCGACCTCTTCGATGGCCGGGTCGCCCGCGCCACGCGCCGCGAATCGTTGTTCGGGGCGGAGTTCGACTCGATCGCCGACACGGTCTCCTTCGGGGTCGCGCCGGCCCTGATGGCCTGCTTCCTGGTCATCAAGCCGGAGGCCACCGATGACGTCCAGCTGGTGACCTGGCTCCTGGCCTTCATCTACCTCCTCTGCGCCGGGGTGCGGCTCGCCCGCTTCAACGTCCTGACCAACCCGCTGGTGCCCGGTAACGAAAAGCGCGTGGCGGGCGGCGATTTCGTGGGCCTGCCCTCGCCGGCCGCCGCCGGGATGATCGCCTCCCTCGTGTTGGTGCTGTCCAAGGTGATGGCCACCACGGGCCAGCCCGACCCCTTCGAGCAAGCGTTGCATGCCTGGTCTTGGACGCTGCTCCCCCTGATGCTGATCATCTCGTTCCTGATGGTCAGCAACGTGCGCTTCCCGAGCTTCAAGAAGGTCGATTGGACCTCCCGCGCCCGCGCGCGCGTCTTCATCCTCATCATCGTGGGAGGCGCCATCGTCTTCCGCTTCCCGCAGTACTCCTTCCCGGCCATCTTCCTCGGCTATATCGGTTACGGAATCTTCCGGCATATTTTCCTGCTGAAAAAGAGCGAGATGGACCCAGCGCCGGACGACGACGATGAACCTGTGTCCAAGGTGTGAATAGGCGGCGGGCAACTCGTTGAGATGGCCCGATGTGAGCAAGCCTGAGGTTATTCACGCTTCATACGCAGCGAGCGGCGCTTCCCATCACGCCCTCCGTCAGCAGGTTGCGAACCTATGTACGGGATTCCGACCCCTGCTGGTGCTACGGGTATTTATAAAGAGAGATTAACCAGATACAGGATGTCCGGGAATGTGGGCAATGAGGGGTTGCTTCACCCCGCCTCGTTGCTCAATTCTGCTCGTAACATGAAGTTCAAGGTCAACCGGAACCACTTTTTCAACGGCCTCTCCTCGGTCACCAACGTCGTAGGCAGCCGCGCGACGATGCCGATCCTGCAGAACGTGCTCATCGAAGCCGAAGGCGATACCGTCACGCTGACCACGACCAATCTCGACCTGGGCATCTGCTGCCGGATCAAGGCTTCGGTCTCCACCCCGGGACGCATCACCCTTCCGGTCAAGAAACTGGTGCCCATCGTGCGCGCGCTGTCGAGCAGCGACACGATCGTCGAACTGACGGGCAAGGACCGCGTGAAGATCACCTCGGGGAGCTCGGTCTTCCAGATCGCCGGCCTGCCAGCCGATCAGTTCCCGCCCATCGCCAATTTCAACGGTCAGCCGACCATCTCGATCAACCAGGACGACCTCGGCGACATGCTCCGCAAGGTGAGCTACGCGCAGTCCTCCGACGAGAACCGCTATATCCTCAACGGCGTCTTCTTCGAGTTCGCCGAGGGCAAGCTGACCGTCGTCGCGACCGACGGACGTCGCCTCGCCAAATGCGAACGCAAGCTGGCCGGCAGCGACAAGACCTTGGCCCTGATCCTGCCCGCCCGCACCATCATCGAACTGATGCGCCTGCTGAAGGCCGGCGGCGAAGCCCACGTCTCGCACAATGAACGCCAGGTCGGCTTCACCATCGATATCCCGAAGAACGAAGAAGGCCTGGTCGACCGCATCCAGCTCGTCTCCAAGGTCGTCGAGGGCAACTACCCGAACTACCGCCAGGTGATCCCGAAGGAAGCCGGCTCCAAGGTCCGCCTGGAGCGCGAGAAGCTCCTCGAGAGCGTCAACCGCGCCGCCCTGATGACGGACGACCGCAACAATACCATCCGGCTGAGCGTCTCCAAGAAGACCCAGAACCTGGAGATCTCCGCCAAGTCCGACAGCGGCGAGGCCCATGAGCCGATCGCCGTAAAATACGACGGACCCGACGTCACGATCGCTTTCAATCCTCAGTACATCGTCGACCCGCTGAAGGCGCTCACCGAAGACGAGCTCGATTTCGAATTCAAGGACGAGATGTCCCCTGGCGTGCTGCGCGGACTGAAGGACGACTTCCTCTGCGTGGTGATGCCGCAGCGGATCTCCTGAGCCTTCAAAGGCCCGGCTCGGAGCAATCCGGCAGGGACTTGATGCGTTCCAGGATCCGACGCGACGCTTCGACCGAACGGTTGGGGTGATCGCGACCCGGATCGTATTCCGAGGGCTTCATCGCCGCGCCGAAGCGCACCCTGATCCGCGCCGACCCGACCGGGAAATGCGCGCCGCGCGGAAGGACGTCACGTGCTCCGCGGATGTGGATCGGCACGACGGGCGCGCCTGATTTGCAGGCCAGCAGCCCGGCGCCGGCCTTGGGTTCGGCGATGATGCCGTCGGCGCTGCGGGTGCCTTCGGGGAAGATGAGCAGTCCTTCGCCCGCCGACAACGCGCCCAACGCCGCGCGGATGGCGCCGATGTCCGCTTCGCCGCGGTCGACCGGGATGGAGTGGCAGGCGCGGATGACGAAGCCGAAGAGGGGATTGTCGAAGAGCGAGCGACGCGCGATGAACGAGATCTCCCGGGGCAGGCACGAACCCACGAGGGGCGGGTCGAGCATGCTCTGATGGTTCGAGGCGAACAGGCACGCGCCCGTCGGCACGTGTTCCCAGCCTTCCACTTCCAACGTCGAGAAGACTTCGATGAACGAGCGCGCCCCGTGATAGACCGCACGGTAGATCAGGTTGCGCGATTCGAGGATCATCGGGAGGACGCCACGGCGCGGATCAGGCCGCCGATCTCCGCCACGACCGCCTCCAGCGGCAGGTGGGTGTTGTCGAGACGATAGGCGCCCTGCGGACAGACCAGCGGAGCGGTCTTGCGCGTGGAGTCGAGCAGGTCGCGCTGCGTGACCGCGTCAGCCTGGCCTTCGGCGGCGCGACGGAGGGAACGGGCTTCGCTGTCGGCTTCCAGGAAGATCCGGACTTCCGCGTCAGGCATGACCACGGAGCCGATATCGCGGCCTTCCATGACCACGCCGGCGAAGCCTTCGTCGGAGGCCAGACGGACCTGCGAACGCTGGTACTCCAGCAGGAAAGTCCGGACGCACGGCAGGGCGGCCAGCTTGGAGACGGCGGCGTTCACTTCCGGCGTGCGCAGTTCCTCATCGGCCGGCAGGGCTCCGTCCAGCGTCGCGGCGGAAGAATGCGCGCCTTGGCGGAGCAGCAGCCGCGAGCCCAGTCGGATCCGGCCGAGGCCCGCTTCGACCGAGGCGGGGTCATCGGCCGAGACACCTGCGCAGAGGAGCGCCCGGGTGAGGCTCCGGTAATGGGCGCCCGTATCGACATGGAGCAGGCCGTGGGCCACGGCCAGCCGGCGGCTCGTGCTCGACTTGCCGGAAGCCGCCCCGCCGTCGACCGAGACGCGCACGAAGCGGGTCCGCAGGGCCTCGAGCGCTTCGAAGAACCGGGGGAAGGTCTTGCTCGTGCAGCCGGGGTCCTCGATGGAGATCCACGGACGTCCGTCGCCGAAGAGATCGAAGCTGCCCAGCACGCCGAAACTCATCGCCATGCGATGGTCTTCATAGGTGCGGATGGAGACCGGTCCGTTGGCCGCGGCACGACGGAGGGCGGCGCGATCCGGATAGATGGTCAGCGAGGAGAGCGTGTCGTCGCCCCGGAGTTCGTCCGCCGTCGGACTGACCCGGATGCCCAGGCGCTCGAGCTCGGTCGCCATGGCCAGGACGCGGTCGGTCTCCTGTTTGCGCGTGTGGGCTACGCCCCGGATCGTGAGCGGACCGTCGGCCAGCGTCGCCACCGTCGCCAAGGTCAGGAAGGTGTCGGAAAAAGCGTTGAAGTCGAAATCTCCTCCCCGCAGCGCCGTCCAGCTGCGCGCGATGACCGCGCCCTCGGCGTCGGCCAGGTCCGCTCCGCACGCCTTGGCCACGGCCGCGAAGGCCGTGTCTCCTTGCAATCCGCCGTCGGCATAGCCCTCGACGCGGATGGCCGAGCGCGCGCCGGTCACCGCCGGCAAGGCGAGGAAGTAGCTGGCCGCGGTGGCGTCAGGTTCGATGGCGTAAGCCGGCCGCGGGGCGACGTACGGTCCGGCGGCGGCGCACGACCAGGCGCCTTCCGCATCCTTGACCAACGGACGACCGAACTGGGCGCACATCCGCGCGGTCATCTCGACGAAGGGTTCCGAGACGGTGGCGCCTTTCATCCGCACGGTCGCTCCTTTCGCGAGCGGCAGGATCATGAGCAGGGCCGACAGAAGCTGCGACGACGCCGAAGCGTCGACTTCCAGCCGGCTCAGCCGACCGGTGGTGTGAAGCGTGAAGGGGAAGCCGACGGCGGGTTTCCCTTCCGGGGTCAGCGCCCGGCAGCCCGCGGCGGTGAGCGCGTCGAGCAGCCCGCGCATCGGCCGGGCCCGCATGGCCTCGTCGCCGTCGAGTTCGTAACATCCGTCGGGAGCCAACGCGAGGAAGGCGGTCAGGAACCGGGCGGCCGTGCCCGCGTTGCCGACATGGAGCTTCGCCTGACGTCGGGGGATGCGGCCGCCGAGCCCTTCGACGCGGATCACGCAGGTCTGCTCATCGGCCTCGACCGTGAAGCCGAGGGCGCGGAGGGCGGCGATCAGGATCCGGGTGTCGCGGCTGAACAGCGCGCCGGTCAGCACCGTCGCTCCGTCGGCGAGCGCGGCCAGGATCAGCGCGCGGTTCGTGATGCTCTTCGAGCCGGGCACCTGCGCCAGCCCGCGGGCCGCCGAGGTGAAAGGTCGGATGACAAGGGACGGGCTCATGCGTTGCGATCGAGGCTCTGGCGGGCGACGCGCGCGTCGGCGAGCAGCCGGCGCAGCGTCGCTTCGTCACGGGCTTCCACCGCGGCCCGGAGTTCGGCGCAACGGCGTTCGACGTCGCGCAGGCCGGCCGCCGTGTGGCGGGCGTTGGCCAGCAGGATGCCGACCCAGAGGTTTTCTTCGCCGGCCGCGATCCGCGTCGTGTCCCGGAGCCCGGCGCCGACGGCGAAGCGGCGGTAGCCGGCTTGGTCCATGACGGCCAGCATGACCGCGGAGGCGGCGGCATGGGGGACATGGCTGATGGCCGCGACGATCTCGTCATGTTCGCCCGCGTCCGTCTCGTGCAAGACCGAGCCGAGGCCAGACCAGAAGGCGCGCGCCGCGCGGAGGGCTTCGGCGGGTTCGTCGCCACGCGGAGTCAGGAAGCAGACCCGCCCTTCGAAGAGTTCCGCGGCCGCATGGCTCGCCCCGGCTTTCTCGCCGCCGGCCATCGGGTGGGCGCCCAGGAAAGGATTGGCGGCCGGAAGGACGCCCGCGGCCTCCAAGACGGCGCCCTTGACGCTGCCGGCGTCGGTGACGATCGCGCCGGGCTCAAGGCCCGGGCCGATCGCCCGGAAGGTTTCTTCCGCCGTGTCGACGGGCGTGGTGACCACCACCAGGTCGGCGCCGCGCACGCACGCCGCCGCATCATCGAAGACTTCGGCGACGCCGAAGCCGCGCAGGGTGGTCCGCGAGCCTTCCGACCGCGACCAACAGGCCAGCGAACCCGCCAGCCGGCGACGCGCGGCGGCCAGGAGGATGGACCCGCCGATGAGTCCGGCGCCGACGACGGCGATGCGCTTGAATTGAGCCATTTCCAAGGTTGAAGGGGATTCTTTGATGAACCAGAGTAAGGAACTATTAAAGCAAACAAACCGCCAGCGACAAAGTTGCCGGCTCGTCCATGACCCAAGGCAACCCGAATCCAGCGCCCGGCTTCATTCCTTCTCCGCCGCCGCGACGTGGCCGGGATTGGGCCGGGCTTTGGGCGCGCTTCCGGGTGGCCGCCTTGGTCCTGCTCTGCGTCGGTCTGGCGGTGGCGAGCCTGTTGCTTTACACGTCGGAGCGACGGACGACCCGGCAGGATCAGCTGACGTCCACGCCCGAGGAGATCGAAGCCCTCCGGCTGGCGTCGTTGCGCTGGGAGGCGGAGTTCGAACAGGCCCGCCAGGTACGCTTCGAACTCACGGAAGCGGACATCAGGCTGCTCGAACGGGCCTTGAAGGCCTACGACGATTATATCACCGCCCGCGGTTCGATCGGCACGGATAGCGTCCGCCAGGCCGCCTTGCGCCGCCGGCTGCATCTGCTCCGCGGGGAGCAGCTCCGCGCGGACTCGGTCCAGGCGGAGGAACGCGCCCTGGCGCTCGCCCCGACGGACGAGGAAGGCGCCGCGGCGCTGCTGCGCCGGGCCGTCGCCTGCGAGGCCGAGATCGAGACGTGCTGGGATTATTCCGGACTCGCCGATCCCGGTCGACGGGCGCGTCTCGATACGCGTCTGCGCCGGCTGGAGTCCGGGCCGCTTTGGCGGCGGAGCCGCGCCGAGGAAGCCGCCGCCGAGCAGGCGTTCGCCGCCGCCCGTTACGTGGAGGCCGCCGCGAAATTCACCCAAGCCATCGAGACGGAGAACGACTTCCTCGCGCGCTACCGTGATGTCCGCGACACCGAGTTCGGCCGCGTCGAACGGCTCACCCTCCGGCGCGACACCGCGCTTTCCGGGCCCGACTGGGTCGCGCTCCGCGGTTTGCGCGAGCAGGCGATGGCCCGCGAGCAGGCGGGCGACCCGGCCGGCGCCGCCTCGGCCTGGCAGGCTGCGATCGACGGTTTCACGCGCTTTCTCGCCGCCCATCCGCGCAGCGCTTTCGCGGACCGTTCGGACGAGGCCGCCTGGGTGGTGCGGCTGAACCGAGCCCGCTTCCATGCCGAGATCGCCCAGGTTCGCGCCCACCGCGAGGAGATGCGCCAAGCCCTGCGGGCTCGTCACGTGGAGGACGCGCTCCGTCTGATCG
>JBDKKH010000041.1:0-12876 GCA_039796215.1 Verrucomicrobiota bacterium | reverse complement strand
GCGAGATCGCCCAGCAGACCGAGATGCTCGTCGGCCCTTACGAGCTCCACGACTTCTTCCTCTACCACGTCATCCGCCTCGGATTCCGGCCGGCCAAAGTCCTCTGGATCGCCGAGCATGCCTTCGCGGGCAAGTACGACCAGGCGGAGATCCGCCATTGGCTGCGCTCGTTCCTGGGCCGCTTCTTCACCCAGCAGTACAAGCGTTCGGCCATGCCGGACGGCCCCAAGGTCGGCTCGCTGGCCCTCTCTCCCCGCGGAGACTGGCGCATGCCGTCGGACGCCGAGGCGACGGCGTGGCTTGCCGAACTGGGTTAAGCCTGCTTGATGGGAGGCGTGAGCCTTCCCGCGCAGACGCATCCCGCCGCCACCCAGGCCCTGCTGGCGAAGCTCGGTCCGCAGGTCGTGCGCACCGATGAGGCGGAATGCTTCGCGGCCTCCTTCGACAACCTGCGCCTTTCCTTCATGCCCGAGGCGGTCGTCCGCCCGGCGAAGGAGGAGGACGTCGGCGTCACGCTGCGGCTCGCCAACGCGCACCGGGTGCCCGTCACCGTCCGCGGCCGCGGGACCGGGACGACCGGCGCCTCCGCGCCGATCAAAGGCGGCTGGGTCATCCACCTCGACCACTGGGAC
Source organism: Verrucomicrobiota bacterium (assembly GCA_039796215.1). Lineage (GTDB taxonomy): Bacteria > Verrucomicrobiota > Verrucomicrobiia > Opitutales > UBA953 > UBA953. The sequence goes on along the minus strand of JBDKKH010000041.1, from coordinate 12,244 downwards.
AGGATCGGGATCGACCCCGTCGCGGCGATGGCGACGGTCCAGCCCGGCGCGATCACGGCGCACATCAACGACCTCGCCGCCCCGCACGGCCTCTTCTTCCCGCCGGACCCGTCTTCGGTCAGGCACTGCAGCATCGGCGGCAACATCGCCACCAACGCCGGCGGCCTGCGCGCGGCGAAATACGGCGTCGTGCGCGACCACGTCTACGCGCTCGAAGGCTTCCTGCCCACCGGCGAGAAGGTCCGCTGGGCCGCCCCGCTCCGCAAGTTCGTCAGCGGCCTCAACCTGCGCGACCTCTGGATCGGATCCGAAGGCACGCTCGGCGTGATCACGCAGGCGACGCTCAAGCTCTCCCCGCTGCCCGCCGCCCGGCGCACCTTCCTCCTCGCCTTCCGCGACGACGAGACCGCGCTCGAGGCCGCCATCGGCCTCATCGCGCTGCGCCTGAATCCTTCCGTGCTCGAGTTCCTCGACGTCCAGACGGTCGCCGCCGCCGAAAAGCGCCGCGGCCGGCGCGTCTTCACCGACGCCGAACTGGCCGGCTCGCCCGCCACGCACGCCGCCCTGCTCGTCGAGATCGACGGACACCCCGCCGCCGTCGCCGACGACGCGGCCAAGGTCGTCGCCTGGGCGAAGCGTCATGCCGTCGCCTTTCGCGCCCCGGAGGACCCCGCGGAGGCCGAGGCGCTCTGGGAACTCCGCCGCACCTGCTCCCAGGCGATGTTCGCCCTCGGCGACGCCAAGCTCAACGAGGACGTGGTGGTGCCGATCCGCAGCTATGTCGCCCTGCTCCGCTTCACCCGCGAGGTCCGCGACCGCATCGGCCTGGCCACCCCGACCTTCGGCCATGCGGCCGACGGCAACTTCCACGTGCACATCATGTACGACCGGGCGAATCCGGAGCACTGCCGCAAGGCCGAACAGGCGATCCGAGAAATCATGGAGAAGGTCGTCGAGCTCGGCGGCGCGATCACGGGCGAACACGGCATCGGCCTCGCGAAGTCGCCTTTCCTGTCGCTGCAGCACACGCCGGCCGAGATCGGTGCGATGCTCGCGGTGAAGAAAGCCCTCGACCCCAACGGCATCCTCGCCCCCGGCCAGATCTTCGAACCCTTCAACGTCTGGGAGCATCAGCCGATCAAGGTCACGCTGCCCTGGGACAAACACTGACCCATGCCTCGCACCGTCGCCGTCTTCGACTGGGACGGAGTCGTCATCGACTCCTCCGTCGCCCATGAACGCTCCTGGGAGGCCTTGGCCCGGGAAGAAGGCCTGGCGTTGCCGGCCGATCACTTCACGCGCGGCTTCGGCAAGCGCAATGAGCTCATCATCCCCGACATCCTCGGCTGGTCGCGCGACCCAGCCGAAGTGAGGCGGCTGTCCCTCCGCAAGGAAGCCCTCTACCGCGAGATCGCCCGGACCGGCCACGTCCGCCTCCTGCCGGGCGTCCGCGAACTCTGCGAGGCGCTCAACGCGCTCGGCGTCCCGTGCGTGATCGGCACCTCGACGCACAAGGAGAACCTGGCCCTGTCCTTCGAGCTCTTCGGCATCGGCCACCACTTCGCCGGCGCCGTCGCCAGCGAGGACGTCACCAAGGGCAAGCCGGACCCGGAGGTCTTCCTGAAGGCCTGCGCGCTCGGCGGCGGCGACCCGGCGACGTCCTTCGTCTTCGAGGACTCGTTCTCAGGCCTGCAGGCCGGCCTCGCCGGCGGATTCATCACCATCGCCCTCGCGACCACGAACACCCGCGAGCAGCTCGGGGCGGTCGGAGCGCATCGCATCGTGAAGGACCTCTCCGAAGTCGACCCGCGATGGCTCGCCCGCGGGCGCCTGGACTGAGATGGAATTCCGGCTGAGATCAGAGTACCGCCCGATGGGCGACCAGCCGACCGCCATCGCGACGCTCGACGCCTCGCTGCAGGCCGGCCACGGCCGGCAGACGCTCCTCGGCGTGACGGGTTCGGGGAAGACGTTCACGATGGCGAACCTGATCGCCCGGCAGCAGCGGCCGACGCTGATCATCTCGCACAACAAGACGCTCGCCGCCCAGCTTTACTCGGAGTTCAAGCACTTCTTCCCCGAGAACGCCGTCGAGTATTTCGTCAGCTACTACGACTATTACCAGCCGGAGGCCTACGTGCCGTCGACCGACACCTTCATCGAGAAGGATTCCGCCATCAACGAGGACATCGAGCGCCTCCGCATCAGCGCCAGCAGCGCCCTGCTCTCCCGCCGCGACGTGATCGTCATCGCGTCGGTCTCGTGCATCTACGGCCTGGGCTCGCCCGAGGACTTCCTCGCGGCGATGATCTCCCTGCGGGCGGGCATGACGCTCCGCCGCGACGAACTCCTGGCCAAGCTGGTCGCCAATCAGTACGTCCGTAACGACGCCATCCTCGAGCGCTGCAACTTCCGGGCCCGGGGCGAGACCATCGACGTCTGGCCGGCCTACATGGAGACGGCGATCCGCCTGGAATTCTGGGGCGACACGCTGGAGGCCATCCGCGAACTCGACCCGGTCAGCGTGAAGCCGGGCAAGCAGCTCCCGAAGTTCGACCTCTACCCGGCCAACCAATACGTGATGGCCCCGGGCCGCGTGCAGGCCGCCACGGCCGCCATCCGCGCCGAACTCGAGGCCAGGGTCGCCCATTTCGAGCAGACGAACCGGCTCGTCGAGGCCCAGCGGATCCGGATGCGCGTGGAGCATGACCTGGAGATGCTGCGCGAGACCGGCTTCTGCCCGGGGATCGAGAACTATTCGATGCACATGTCGGGCCGCCGGCCCGGCGAACGCCCGCACTGCCTGCTGGACTTCTTCCCGTCGGACCGGCTGGTCTTCATCGACGAGAGCCACGTATCGGTATCCCAGATCGGCGGGATGTACCACGGCGACCGCGCCCGCAAGGAACGACTGGTGGAGTTCGGCTTCCGCCTGCCTTCCGCGCTCGAGAACCGGCCCTTGCGCCCGGAAGAGTTCGACGAACTGGTGGCGCAGGCGGTGTACGTGTCCGCCACGCCCGCGCCCCATGAATACGCGGTTTCGACGGTGATCGCCGAGCAGGTGATCCGGCCGACGGGCCTGCTGGACCCGGTGATGGAAGTCCGGCCGATCGCCGGCCAGGTCGAAGACATCATCGGCGAAGCCAAGGCCGTGGCCGCCCGGGGCTTCCGCACGCTGGTGACGACGCTGACGAAACGGATGTCCGAAGACCTGGCCAATTTCATGCGGGAGAGCGGGCTCAAGGTCGAATACCTCCACTCCGACATCGACGCCATCGAACGGGTCGAGATCCTGCGCCGGCTCCGCGCCGGCCACTTCGACGTCCTTGTCGGCGTCAACCTCCTCCGCGAAGGCCTCGACCTGCCCGAGGTGGCCTTGGTGGGCATCCTGGACGCGGACAAGGAGGGCTTCCTCCGGAGCGAGACGAGCCTGGTGCAGACTTCCGGCCGCGCCGCCCGCCACGCGGAAGGCAAGGTGCTCCTCTACGCCGACGTGATGACGAAATCCCTCACGCGCGCCCTGACGATCTGCGGCGACCGCCGCAAGCGGCAGGAGGCCTATAACGCCCAGCACGGGATCACCCCGCAGAGCACGCGCCGCCGGATCGAGGAGAGCCTGGTCGAGACGGAGGCCGAGGACGCCCTCGCGGTGGCGGAAGGCACGCCCGATCGCGACATCGCCCGCGTGCTCTCCGACATGGAGGCGGAGATGCTGGCGGCCGCCGACGACCTGCAGTTCGAGCGCGCCGCCACGTTGCGCGACCAGATCGAAGCCTTGCGCACGGGCAAGCCGGCTTCGCCCAAGCGAGGACGCGGGCGACGCTGATCAGCCGAAGCGACGCGACAGGTCGGCGTCGGTCCATTCGACGTAAGTCCGTCGACCGCGGGGACAAGTCCCAGGCTGGGCGGTGCGGAAAAGCGCATGCGCCAGCTCGATGATCTCCGCGTCGACGAGGTCGTCGCCTTTCCGCCTGGCCCGGGCGACCGCGAGACGGGCGAGGGCGTCGTAGGCCAGCGCCGGCCGGCCGAAATCCCCTTCCCGGCGGGCCATTTCCGCCAGAAGATCGCGCAGGAATTCCAAGGCGGCCGCGGGCTCCAGCCATGCGGGCAAGGCTTGGATGCGCCAGAAGTTACGGCCATATTCCTCGAACTCGAAACCAGCCGAGGCCAGCAGGTCCATCCGCTCCTTCAGCACGGCCCCGGGCAGGGGCTCGAGTTCGAGCGTGAGCGGAATCAGCAGGGACTGACCGACGGGGCGGCCCGCGGTGAACCGGGCCAGGATGTCTTCGTACAGCACCCGCTGATGCGCGGCGCCAAGGTCGAGAATGGCCAGACCCGTCGGCGTCTCGAAGACCGCCCGTTCTTCGCGGAGACGGGCGAGCAAGCGCCAGCCGAGGCGCACGGCCGGGGCATGCGCGGAGACCGGCGCGGCGGTCGTCGCCCGGTGAGACGAGGCTTCCGCCGGAACGGACGACAAGGGGACCGCGGGGACGCTGACGCTCGGAGCGACCGATGCGCTCAACGGAACCGGCCCCGGGAGCGCGGGCACCGGCTCCGCCGGGAGGCCTTCGTCGGCCCGCGCGCGCAGGACCGCGAGGACGGATTCGATGAGGAAATGGCGGACCTTGGCTTCGTCCCGGAAACGCACCTCCCGCTTCGCGGGATGGACGTTCACATCCACCCATGCCGGATCGATCTCGAGGAAGACGAAGGCGAGCGGATAGCGGCCCTTGGGAATGAGGGTGTGATAGCTCTCCGTGAGCGCGAAGGCCATGGTGCGGCTGTCCACGGGCCGCCCGTTGACCACGGTCACAAGGTCTTGGCGCGTGCCTCGGCTGACGCCGGGCTTCCCCAGCAGGCCGCTGAGCCGCATCCCCGGGCGTTCGAACACGGGCATCAAAGCCACCTCTTCCGCGACCTGCCGCCCCCAGATCTCGCGCACGCGGTCCAACAAAGGCGCGTGGCCGGGGGAGCGGAAGACCTCCCGGCCGTCTTCGCGCAGCAGGAAGCCGACTTCCGGATGGGCGATGGCGTAAAGCCTGACCAGGCGGACGATGTGGGCCGCTTCCGTCTCATCGGACTTGAGGAACTTCAGGCGGGCGGGGACGGGGTGGAAAAGATTCGCGACCTCGATGCGCGTGCCCGGCGCCATGCCATGGTCGCGGCGATGCACCAGCTGACCTCCGTTGATGGCTATCTCGGTGCCCGCCGCCGCCGACGCCGGCCGCGTCTGCATCGTGAAACGCGCCACGCTGGCGATCGACGGCAGGGCTTCGCCGCGGAAACCGAAGGTGGCGATCCGGTCGAGGTCCGCCGCCGCCTGGATCTTGCTGGTGGCATGGCGCTCGAGGCTCAGCAGGGCCTCCTCGCCGGTCATCCCCTTGCCATCGTCCTCGACGCTCATCTGCGCCTTGCCGCCGCGCGAAAAGTCGACGGTCACCCGTCGGGCGCCGGCGTCGAGGGAGTTCTCCACCAGCTCCTTGATGACCGCGGCCGGCCGCTCCACCACCTCGCCCGCGGCGATCTGGTTGGCCACGGTGGGCGCGAGGATGCGGATGGTCGACATGGTCAGGCGGGGCCCGCCGCGGGCCTTCCGAGCGGAGGGCGGGGAGCGCGGCGAGGGTGAAGGGAAATCACCCCATGACCTTTGCCCCTCACCCCCTCCCCTGCAAGTCGAAGGGCGCGGAAACGGTCTTTGTTGCGCCCGGGCGCAGGATGCCAACCTTGCAGGCGTGTCGAACCGACTGGCCCAAGAAAGCTCCCTGTATCTCCGCCAACACGCGGACAACCCCGTGCATTGGTGGCCGTGGGGACCAGAAGCCTTCGCCGAGGCCAAGGCCAAGGATAAGCCCGTCCTCGTGTCCGTGGGCTACTCTTCCTGCCACTGGTGCCACGTGATGGCGCGGGAATCGTTCGAGCAGCCGTGGGTGGCGGAACTGATGAACCAGCACTTCATCTGCGTCAAAGTCGACCGCGAGGAGCGCCCCGAGGTCGACAAGCTGATGATGGACGCGGTCCAGATGATCCAAGGTCACGGCGGCTGGCCGCTGAACTGCTTCTGCCTTCCCGACGGCCGGCCGTTTTTCGGCGGCACTTATTTCCCGCCGGAAGACCGCGGGCAGGGCCAGGTGCCTTGGCCGCAGCTCCTGATGCGCGTCACGGACTTCTACCACCGCAGCAAGGCCGAACTCGCCGCCAACGCGGACGCCATCGCGCAGAACCTCACCCACCTCACGCGCGCTCCCGACGCGGACGGGACCGCGCCGACGACCGCGGACCTCGTCGAAGCAGTCCGCCGGATGGCCGAGCAGCATGACGACACCTTCGGGGGCTTCGGCGCCGCGCCGAAATTCCCGGCGCCGCACACGCTGAACTTCCTGCTCGGGATGCGCGGCATGGCCGCCGTCGAAGCCGACCGCGCCCTGGCGTCGCGCGTCGACGCCGTGCTGACGATCACGCTGGGCGCCATGGCGCGCGGCGGCCTCTACGACCAGATCGGCGGAGGCTTCCACCGCTACTGCGTCGACCGCGACTGGACGGTGCCGCACTTCGAGAAGATGCTCTATGACAACGCCCAGCTGCTCGGCACCTACGCCGAGGCCTGGGCCCGCTACCGCGACCCGCTTTACGCCGACATCTGCGCCGAGACGGTCGGCTGGCTGCTCCGGGAGATGCGCACCGCCAACGGCCTTTTCGCGGCCTCGCTCGACGCCGACACGGACCACCACGAAGGGACGACCTATGTCTGGACGGCCCCCGAGGTCGCCGGCGCGCTCGGCGCCGAGGCTTTCGCTTTCGCGCAGGCGTACGGATTATCCGACCAGGGCAACTTCGAGGGGAAGAACATCCCGAAGCTCAAGGGGGACCATGCCGCCCGCCAGCGCTTCGCCCCGGCCCGGGCGAGACTCCTCGCCCTCCGCGACCACCGCCCACAGCCCGCGCGCGACGACAAGAACCTGGTGAGCTGGAACGCGCTGCTGGTGACCAACCTCGCGAAGGCCGGGTGGATCCTTGGTCGGACCGACTGGGTCGAACTCGCGCTCGAACTCGAAGCCGGACTCTGGCGCCGCTTCGCGGTCGAACAAGGCGCCCGGCTCCGCTCCGTCGCGCAAGGCGAACAATCTTTCCTGGAGGGCAATCTCAGCGACTATGCCTGGCTCATCGAAGCGGAGCTCGCGCTGGCGGCGGTCGCCGCCTGGGCTCGCCCCGGCTCGGCATCGCCCTACGCCGGTCGGGCCGAAACCCTGCTGCGCTCGGCGCTCGAACTTTTCGGCGACCCTCATGCCGTCGGCGCCTTCGTGGTGCCCGCCCATCGCGAAGACCTCTCGGTACGCCAGAAGGATTGGTTCGATAACGCCGTCCCGGCCGGCAACTCTTCGCTGCTGCACGGGCTGAGCCAGCTGCAGGCGCTCTCGGCCGACCCGCGCTGGAGCCGCGAGTTCGCGGACCTCTCCGCCGCCTACGCGGGACTCTGTCGCAACGTCCCCAACGGGGTGGCCCATGCCTTGGACGGTCTCGCCCGGCAGACCCTCGGCCATGCGACCATCAAGGCGGCCGGCGACTGGGAAGCCCTTCGGCTGGCGCTCAACGGGGACAGCCGGACCGCGCCGCACGCCCGCCCGTTTCGTCCGGCCTTCCTGATCGAGACACCCGGAGCGCAAGGCTTCGCCGTCTGCGTGGGCCAGGCTTGCCTGCCGCCGGCGGCGACCGCCGCGGAAGCTGTCGCAAGCCTCTGAAGCCTACTCCGCTCTTGCCCGTCCACCCCGGAGCAGGAACATCGTGGCAGGCATGTCAGCCGAACCCCATTACGTCTACGGCCAAGGTCAGAGCTCGCGCTCGAGCCACCCCATCCTGCTGGGGATGGTCGTCGTCGAGGCCGTCGGCTACAAGGAGCGGAAGTATCGTCCGGCCTGGCGACGCATCGCCCTGCTCGCGCCGGTCTTCCTGACCTTGCTCTGGGTGGTCCTCTCGGAGGCGAATTACTTCAAGGAGCGCTTCATGAACGGCATCCCGACCACGCGGCGGGCCGACATGTACCTCTACCTGCCCGACACCCTGGCCAACAGCGCCGCCAATCTTTTCCTGGGCAAGGAGGCCGTCCGCCTGCGCGAACGCGCCAAGCTGCTGGCGGTCAAGGACAGCTACGGACGCGCCGCCCACCTGCACCGTAAAGGGGAATACTTCGTCGAGATCGCCAAGGCGGCGCTCGCGCGGCAGGATTACGCCGAGTTCGCCAAGTACATCGGGACGGGCGCCCAGCTCACTCCGGCCAACCTCGAAGCGCAGCGGCTCTGCGCCGACCTCTTCTTCGCCTTCCAGCGCCCGCTCGACGGCTACCAGCTGATCGAGGAGTCCCTCGGCTTCGCCCGGAACGATCGCGAATATTTCCGCTTCTACATCCAGCGGTGCCTGATGCTGGACCAGGACGCCCGCCTGATCGCCACGGCGGCCCGGCACCTGGCGGAGCCCGGACTCGACCCGGCGATCCGGGGCGACCTGCTGCTCGCCTCGGCCCAGGCCCACTTCCTCCGCGGAGACTTCGGTCCGGCCGCGCGCCTCATCAAGGAGAACCGGCTCGAGGCCACGACCGAGGGCTTCCTCCTGAACTGCCAGCTCCTCTGGGAGAGCGGCGAACGCGCCGCCGCCCGCGATGAGCTGGACGCCGCCCTGGTCACCTACCCCGCCGGGGTCCGCCTCCTCGAGATGAAGGCCCGCTGGCTGAAGGAAACCGGCGAGCTGCGCGGTGCCCGTGACTGCCTCGACCTGATCGCCATCACCCTGCCCGACCGGCCCGAGCCGTTGGTGCAATCGCTCTATCTCTTCCCCGGGGAAGAATTCCGGGCCAAGCGCGCGGAGGTCATCGCCCGGCTCCTCGCGCGCTACGGCCAGCAGGAATCGGCGATGCTCGACCTCGCCCGCTTCGGCAACGACACCGCCGACGTGGCGCTCACCGCCAAGCTGGCCCAGCACGCCCGGGAACGCCGCTTCGTGAACCGCGTCCGCTTCGACCTGGTCCATGTCGAGTGCCTCCTCAACGCGGGGCGCGCCCGCGAGACCATCCTCCTGGTCGATGCCTTGTACAAGCAGGCGGAACGGGACCAATGGGTCGCGGAGACGCGCATCGCCTTCGACGCCCTGCGCACGATCGCCTATTTCGCCGACGGCCAGACCGAGATCGGCTCCATCAACCTGCAGAAACTGATGCAGCACCGCAACGTGCCGCCGCAGGTGCTGGTCTCCGCGAGCCGCAAGCTGATCGCGGCCCGGCGCTACGACGAGGCTAACGACGTCCTCATCCAGGCCCACCTGCAGAACGAGACCAACCAGGCGGTGCTCATGCAGATCGTCCGGCTCAAGCTCGAGCATCCGCAGATCTCGGACGACCTGGAGACCTACCTCCGTCGGCTCATGCTCAATCGCCGCCCGTCCAAGGACGTCCTGGCCGCCGCCCTGCGCCGCCTGGGTTCGGATGCGTATCTCTTCTCCGGCGACCGGGAAGGACTGCTGGACGACCTCGAGGCCCGCCTCAGGCCTTCTCCGACGGCGCCGGCCGCTCGGTGACCTCGAAGTAGCCGACGGACCCCAGCTTCGTCTCATCCGGCAGCCACAGCCCTCGGCTGCATCCGCGGTTGACGAATTCCTCGGCCTCCGCCGGAGCGAGGACCGCGCCCACGACCGCCAGCCCCTCGGCTTCTAGCGCGGAAGTCGCGATCGCGCGGACGGGCCCGGCCAGGCTGACGGGCTGACCGGTGCGCGGGTCGATCAGGTTGTGACGGGCAGGGTCGGCGCGCTTGCTCGCCATCGCGAAACGGCAGAGCTTGATCTCGGACTGCGGACCGACGCCGATGCGCCACCCGGCGGAATCTCCGGGCGGATCAAGCGCCAGGGTGACGCCGCCGGCGGCCATCAGCAAAGCCCGATGGATGCCCCAGCTGCTTTCCAAGAGGTCCGCCATGCGGTCGAGCGCGTAGCCACGGGCGACCGCCCCGAAGTCGAGCGACAAGCCCGGCCTGACGCAGGTCAGCTTATCGCCCTCGAGCCGGAACTCGCCGCTACGAAAAGCCGCCAAGGCCTGCTCCCAGGCGGCGTCGTCCGGATTGAACGGGAGCTCGCCGCGTCCGCGCCAGTAACCGAAGACCGCCCCGGCCGAGGCGTCGAAACCGCGACCGGTGTCCGCGCTGACGTCTTGGGAGAAATTCCAGAGCGCCTGCACGTGCTCGGTGATCGTCACCTGCGCGCCCGCCGGGAGAGAGTTGATGGCGGCCACGGGGCCGCTGTCGTGCCGGAGGTCGGTCTGGAAATCCAGGTCGTCGAGATACTGGAAGAGCCCTTGGGCGGCGTTGCGGGCGTAAACACCGTCCTCGGCCGCGATACGGACCCAGAAGCGGGAACCGAAGGCTTCGTGGGAGAAATTGTGGATGATCGGGGTGTCTTCCATGGCTTACGTATGGGATACGAAAACGCTTTCCTCGCCCTTGGCAACCTGCACTCGGCGAGGACCCCCGCCCGGGACGACCCTCTTGCCGCGACCGGCCATCACCCGCCGAAATGCTTCTGCAACGCCGTCTTGATCTCCAGCGGCACGAGGGCGGCCGACATCGGGCCTTGGGCTTCGCGCCAGGCGTAGACGGTGGTGAGGGCGCCCTTGGCGACCGGGCGCTCGCCGACCGTGGCCACGAATTCCCAGACGAGCTTCTTGTCACCGATCTCGCGCGGGGAAAGGGCGAGCGTGACGACATCCTCGCGGTAGATCGGAGCGAGGAAATCGCATTCGACACGGACGCGCGGGAAGCCGGTGAGCTTAGCCCCTTCCGCCCGGAGAAACGGGAGCCCGAGCTGGCGGAACAACGCCTCTTCCGTGGCTTCGACCCAGAAAAAAACGGTCGAGAAATGGATGATGCCGGCGGCGTCCGTGTCGGAGAAATTCGCTCGGTATTCCGCGGTGAAAGGGACCATGCCACCATGCAAACCCTCCCGGCCGAAGGTGCAACCGTCAAGGCGGCCCCTGGCCGCCATGACGCAACCAGGACACCGAGGTCGCCGACCCTCCGGAAGCATCGACGCAGGCCTGAAGGAAAGGCTGGGGCGTCTGCTGGACCGAGAACAAGTAAAGCCGGGGTCCCTGACCTTTCCCGCCCCTAGCGAAGGCCTCAAGCCACTCGCGCTGCCAACGCGGCGCGCGAGCCGGCGAAGCTCCGGTCTTATGGTAAGAACTGTCGGCATAGACCAGCTTGGGCACGCGCTGCCGCAGCTCATAGAGACGGATGCCATCCTGGAAGTCGGAGAAGACGACCAAGGCGTCGTAAGGCTCGACAATCAGGTGGTCCATCCACGCGCCCAACGACCCCTTCTCGCACGCCTCCCTTACTTTGGCCTGAACCGCCCTGCCGGCCGGGGTCAGCGTCGTGAGCACGGTCTGGGTGGGCCCCTCGCGCAGCCGCGGAGCGACGCCCTGGAAGCGGCGACCATGGACGACATGGTCCCCCAGCCCGACGACCCGGGCGCCGTCGAAACGAAAGACGTCCGCGGCGGGGAATTGCCTGCGGATCTCCGCCTCGACGCGCGGCAGGTACGAACGCATGGAGCCGGAGCAATCCAGGTAGACCGCGACTCGCTGCGCGCGGATCATCGCCCCCATCACGGGCCGGCCGACGAAGCCCACGCCATTGATCTGACCTGCGCCCGGCCCCTGTCCGCGCCCGAAGCCCTGCCCGCGCCCGAGCCCGCCTTGCCCCGCCGCCCCAAGCGCAAGACCCGGCCAACCCGCCTCGACCCCGGCCAGCTTCAACGGCGGTAACGTCAAGGCGGAGCTGGCCGACTTGGAGGCGATACGGTTCACGCTCGGGGGCGACGGCGGCTTGCGGACGACCGAATAAGTCCGCCCACCTGCCCCGCCCGCATGCCCGCTGACGACAGGCGGGGCGTCGACCGGCTCAAAGGCCGCCGGCTTGCGGAAGACGACCCAGCAGGCGGCAAGGATCAGCAGGACATGGGTGGCCAGAGAAAGAACGAGGCCGCGCAGCGAGCGGACCGGCCGCCGGCGCGTGGCAATGGGCTCCAAAGATGACATGGCTGGCAGATTAGCCGCGGCACCATGGACTCAAACCTGCGGCCGCACGGTTATCACCTCCCGCCGGCTCGGGCGAAACGCCTAGCAATAACGCCCAGCATACCGGCCCACGTGATCTTCCGAGGCTGGTCATCTCGGTGGCGCCAAACCGGCCCCGGGGGAAGCATGACATGG
>JBDKKH010000040.1:0-5459 GCA_039796215.1 Verrucomicrobiota bacterium | reverse complement strand
TCGACGGCGGCATCCTGGATGGCGAGGCGGGAGGCGGCGACGGCGTACTGCGTGTAGCGGTCGTTACGCTTGGCCTCCTTCGCGTCCATGAACTTGGCCGGGTCGAAATCGCGGACTTCAGCGCCGACCTTGGACGGGAAGTCCGTGGGGTCGAAGCGGGTCACGCGCGAGATCCCGGAACGGCCCTTGATGAGGGCGTCCCAGAAGGTCGCGTTATCATGCCCGAGGGCCGTCAGCGAGCCGATGCCCGTGACAACTACCCGGCGAGATTGACGATCGGAGCTCAAGGGGGCGGGCCTACGAGGAAAGCCCGGTCTGATTACTTGGTGGCGCTGGCCTTGATGTGCTCGATCGCATCACCAAGGGTCTTGATCCCGGCGGCCTTGTCTTCGGGAATCGTGATGCCGAACTCGTCTTCGAAGGCCATGATGATTTCGACGAGGTCAAGGGAGTCAGCCTTCAGGTCGCCCTGGAAGCTGGCCGTGGGGGTCAGCTGCTCGGGGGTGACGGAGAGTTGCTTGACGATGATGTCCTTGACGCGCTGTTCGATGTTTTCGGGCATAATAAAAGGGGTGTTTTGTGGGTTTTGGGGTGTCAGATGGCCATGCCTCCGTCAACCGAAAAGACCTGACCGGTGATGTAGCCCCCCTCTTCGGAGGCCAGATAGTCGACCATGGCGGCGATGTCCGTAACTGAGCCAAATCGTCCCAGAGGAATGACTCCGAGGATCTTCTGCTTCACTTCATCGGAGAGCTCGCCGGTCATGTCCGTGGTGATGAAGCCAGGGGCGACGGCATTGGCCGTGATGGACCGACCGGATAGTTCGCGCGCCAGCGTCATGGTCAGACCATGAAGTCCGGCCTTGGCGGCGGCGTAATTGGCCTGCCCGGCATTGCCCTGCACGCCGGTGACCGAGGAGATGCTGATGATGCGACCCCAGCGCTTCTTGGTCATCGGACGGACGAGGCCTTTGACCCAGTAGAAAGCGGAGGACAGGTTGGTCGAAAGGACGTCGTTCCAGTCCTGCTCCGACATCGCCATGACGAGCTTGTCGCGGGTGATGCCGGCGTTGTTGACGAGGATCTCGACGGCGCCGTACTCGGCGTTGATCTGCTCGCAGGCCTTGGCCACGGCGGCGGCGTCCGAGACGTCGACCTGGAAGGCCTTGGCCTTCTGGCCCTTGGCGAGGATGTCGTTGGCGACCTGCACGCAGGTGTCGGACTTGGAGACGCACAGGACGGTGTGTCCATGGGCGGCAAGGCGCTCCGCGATGGCTTTGCCGATTCCGCGACCGGCACCGGTGACGAGGGCGACGCGAGGTTGGTGCGTGAGATGCATCGGGGATTTATGTGCAAGGAAAAGGAGTCGCTGGCAAGTGGCTAATGCCCTGCCAGGACCCCCGCTGGCGCGCGCCGCTCAGTAGACGTCGCGCTGGTAGCGGCCGTCTTTCTTGAACTGCTTCACCCACTCGACGGCGGCCTCCGGCGTCAGCCCGCCCTGCTCCGCGACGATGGCGTGCAGCGCGGCGTCGACATCCTTGGCCATGCGCTTGGCGTCGCCGCAGACATAGAAATAAGCGCCCTGCTGAAGCCACTTCCAGAGCTCGACGGCCTGCTCGCGCATGCGGTCCTGGACATAGACCTTGGCCGCCTGGTCGCGGGAGAAGGCGGTGTCGAGACGCGTGAGGACGCCGGTTCGGAGGTACTCCGCCCACTCGTCGGCGTAGAGGAAATCATGGTCCTTGCGCTGGTCGCCGAAGAAGAGCCAGTTCGGCCCCTTGGCGCCGCGGGTGGCGCGGTCCATGACGAAACTCCGGAACGGCGCGACGCCGGTGCCGGGACCGACCATGATGACGGGGACGGAGTCGTCGGCGGGCAGGCCGAAGTGCGATTCGGCCACGAAGACGGGCAGGTCAGGCTCGTTCATCCGCGCCCGATCGGCGAGATAGCTCGAGCACACGCCCTCGCGGGGGCGCCCGTTGGTCTCGTAGCGGACGACCGCCACGGTGAGGTGGATTTCTTCAGGATACTTCGAAGGCGCGGAGGAGATGGAGTAAAGACGCGGCATCAGCTTACGCATGAGCTCGATGAGCTCCTGGGCTGATGGGCGAGCGGACGGATTCTCAAGGAAGAGGTCGAGGAACTCACGCTGCTCCATCCAGGCCTTCTTCTTCTCCGGGTCGGCTTCGCCGATGGCAGCGGCGAGGCGCGCCTGGTCGGCGGGGTCCGTCGCGCGGTCATGGAGGAGCTGGGCGAACTTGTAGGTCGGCGCATTGAGCGCCAGGCGAGTGGAGAGCGCCTGCTGCAAGGAAATGGGCGCCACGTCTTTCGGAATCGTCACGGACTCATCGCCCGTGAAACCGGCGGCCTTGAGCAATGCCGCCACCGCGACGGGGTTGTTGACCGGGAAGACCCCGAGGCTGTCGCCGCACTTGTAAGTCAGGCCGCTGCCCGCGAGGGAGACCGAGAAGTGCTGGGTGTCCTTCTGGCTGGCGAGGGAGCTCAGACGCCGGCGATCGACGAGACGGGCCGGGAAAGGGTTGTTCTTATCGTAGGGTGCGGACATGACGGTCCTGCGCAGGATGTCCAGCAGGGCTTTGTTGCAAACCTCTTTTGCCGGCAGGCCGGAGACGCCCCTCCCGCCGCCGGGTCAGTTGTCGAAAATCATGTCGATTTCCTTGCGGGAAAGCGGCCGGCAATCCCCGAGCGGCATCTTGCGCAGCACCAGTCCGCCGATCTGGAAACGACGCAAGGTCTTCACATGGAAACCGAAGATCTCAAAGAGGCGGCGGATTTCGCGCTTACGACCTTGGTCGAGGTGCACCTCGAGGTGGGCGGCGTTGTCCGGGTGGCGGATGACCTTCTTGAAGCGCAGGTGCTCGCCCTCTTCGACCGCGCCTTTGAGGAGTCGCGGCGTCAGGGTCGGGTCATAGTCGCGATTGAGGGTGATCTCGTAACGTTTGATCACGCCGCCCGAGGGGTGCATGACCTTGTTGGCGAGCTCCCCGTCATTGGTCAGGATCAGCAACCCTTCGGAATCCTTGTCGAGACGGCCCACGCAGAAGAGGCGGAGCTTACCATACTCCGGGGGGACCATGTCGAAGACGGTCTGGCCGCCGTGCGAGTCGTCATTGGTGCAGAGATAGCCGCGCGGCTTGTTCATCATCAGCACCACCGTCCGATTGAGAGGCTTGATGTGCTGACCTTGGCAGATGACCGTGTCCACGGCCGGGTCGACCGGCTGGCCGGTGACGGCCAGCTTGCCGTTGATCATCACGGACCCCGACGCGACCAGCCGTTCCGCCTCACGACGGGAGCAGACCCCCGCCTGGGCGAGGAACTTATGAATACGCATGGGTCCTTCGGAGGGCACGCCATACCCTTTGAGGCTTTTGCCCCGCAGGGCGAGACAATCATCCGACGGAAGGCCGAAGGACTTTTCTCGCCCTCGACGGGGTGGTCGTCTTAGTCATCCCCCATGCGCCTCATCGACGGAAACGCCATCGCCCAACAGGTCCTCGCCGAAGTCAAGGAACGCGTGGCCAAGCTCGCCCCGGTCGTGCCCCATGTGGCCTTCGTCCGCGTCGGCGACGACCCCGCCTCGGTCTCGTACGTGACCAAGAAGCAGAAGACCGCCGCCGAAGTCGGCATGAAGGCCTCCCTGCAGCTCTTCCCGGAGACGGTCTCGAAGGAAGAACTCTTCGCCCACCTCGACGCCCTCAACGCCGACGCGTCCGTCCACGGCATCCTCATCCAGGCCCCGCTGCCGAAGCACCTGCCTGAGACCGAGGTCTTCAACCGCGTCTCGCCCGATAAGGACGTCGACGGCTTCGGCACGCAGAGCATCGGCCGCCTCGTCCAGGAACTCCCCGGCGCCTTCGCCGCCTGCACCCCGGCCGGCGTCATCGAACTCCTCCGCCGCTCCGGCGTCGAGACCGCCGGCAAGCACGCCGTGGTCGTCGGCCGCTCGCTCATCGTCGGCAAGCCCGCCGCCGCCCTCCTCCTCGCCAAGGGCTGCGACTGCACCGTCACCATCGCCCACTCCCGCACGAAGGACCTGCCCGGCATCGTCCGCCAGGCCGACATCGTCGTCGCGGCCATCGGCAAGCCCCGCTTCATCACCGCCGACATGGTCAAGCCCGGCGCGGTCGTCATCGACGTCGGCATCAACCGCGTGCCCGACGCTACCAAGAAGACCGGCTACCGCATCGTCGGCGACGTCGACTTCGACGCGGTCTCGCCGCAGTGCGAAGCCATCACGCCCGTCCCGGGCGGCGTGGGCCCGATGACCGTCGCGATGCTCATGAAGAACACCCTCGACGCCTGCGAACGCGCCCAGGCCCGTGGCTAACCCGCCGCCGATCCCGCCCCCGGCCGCGGGCTACGGGTGGCGCACCCTCGCCTGCCTGATGGACATCGTCCCGCTGATGTTCCTCGGCTGGGCCTTGGCGGGACTCCTCGCCGGCCCGGATGAGATCACCGCCAGACAGAAGGCCGATGCCTGGACCAATCGTTTCACCGACCAGTACGTCAAGGCCGTCACCTCCGGCGATCCGCGCGAAATCGAAGTCCTGCGGATCATGACCACGAAACTGACGGAGAAGGATAATCCGGACCTGGAAGCCTTCTCGGTCTGGTACGCCTTCCAGGGTAACGTGAGCTTCGTGACGATGCTGCTGGCGCTCGCCCTGCAGGAGTGGCTTCTCGCCGGACGGACGCTCGGCAAGCGCATCTTCAACCTGCGCACCATCGGCCTGCCGGAATCCGAGCCCCCCGGCTTCCTCGCCGCCCTGCTCCGCTCCGCCTGGAAGGCCGCCTTCTTCACGCTGCCGAATCCGTTCTTCATGCTCCTCGGCATCGTGGACTTCCATGTCCCGCTCTTCCGCCGCGACAAGCGCGCCTGGCACGACCTCTGGACCCGCACCCAGGTGGTCGACGGCAAGGTCGGCTGAGCAGCCAGGCCCGGCTAGGCATGAGGCTTCCAAGCGTGCCGCCCTTATCATCGTCATAGCCACCCGGGAATTGAGAGGGTGTAACGCTTAATCCAAGCGCCCTACCGCTGGCGCACAAAAAAGGCCCCGGGGTTAGCCGGGGCCTTGTTCGGTGAAGTCAGCCGGGGTTAGCCCTGGCCGCCTTCGCTGTCACCGCCGCGTTCGCGGAAGGGACGGCGCTCGCCACGGTCCGGACGGTCGCCACGGGGGCGGTCCATCGGCTTCGGGGCCGGGGTGTATTCGCGACCTTCCTTCTCGGCGATGGCGGCGCGGCGCGAGAGGCGCACGCGGCCCTTGTCGTCGATGCCGACGCACTTGACGATGATCTCGTCGCCGAGTTTGCAGATGTCCTCGACGCGCTCGACGCGGTGGTCGGCGAGTTCGGAGACGTGCACGAGGCCTTCCTGGCCGGGGAGGCATTCGACGAAGGCGCCGAATTCCTTCACGGAGCGGATGATGCCCTTGTAGG
>JBDKKH010000039.1:0-3604 GCA_039796215.1 Verrucomicrobiota bacterium | reverse complement strand
CTCGGGGTCTGCTTCAGGAACCAGACGCGCATCTTGAAGCGGAAATCCGTGCTCGTGAGCGCGCCGACGGGGCAGATGTCGACCGTGTTGAGCGAGTAGTTGTTATCCAACTCGCGTCCCGGGAAGCAGGTCAGCGTGTTGTAGGAACCGCGGTTGACGAAGCCCAGCACGGGGTCCTTGGCGATCTCGCTGGAGAAGCGTACGCAGCGCGAACAGAGGATGCAGCGTTCATCGTCGAGCGTGACGCGGGGCCCGAGGCGGGTCTTCTTCGGCTTGGCGTTCTTCTCGTCGACGTAGCGCGAATAGCCGCGGCCGTATTCGGCGGAGAACTCCTGGAGCTTGCACTCGCCGGCCTGGTCGCAGATCGGGCAGTCGAGGGGGTGGTTGAGGAGGAGCATCTCGGTCACGCCTTCGCGGCAGGCCTTGACGCCGGGCGATTCGAGACGGACGTGCAGGCCCGGGGTGACGTTGGTGGCGCAGGCGATGGCCGGCTTGGGCTGCCAGCCGATCTTCGGCTGACCGTTCTCCATCACCAGCTCATTGGTCGCGCGATCGCGCATCGGGGAACCGAGTTCGACCAGGCACATGCGGCAGTTGCCGGCGACCGGGAGCTTGGGGTGGTAGCAATAGTGGGGGACTTCCTTCCCGATCTTGCCGAGGGCGTCGACCAGGTTGGCCCCGGCCGGGACTTGATGTTCGACGCCATCGACATTGATGGTGACCAAAGAAGGTTTGTTGTCCGTGACCATGGGTCTGGAAAGTTAACGGCAAGTTAGGTGACCCCCCACCTCCCGCAAGGGGAAAGGCGGGAAAAGGGGCTTCTATTAGGGGTAGTTAGGGGTAGGGTAGGTATTCATGTAAATGAAGGGAGGGCCGGCTTGAGTTTGCCCTCGAGGTCGGGTCAGTCCTATACGCTGCATCAGTGATGCGCCGGGCTGTTACCTCGGCCGAATAGAGGCCTGTTTGATGGGCAGAAAGGTCGCTCCTTCGGCTTTGGGAATTTTGGGTTCGATGGCTGCGCGAAGGCTGTCAACTGTCCCCGGAGCCTAATTTTCGACAATTTAACAAGACTTAAGACGAATAAGCGTCTTATAACATATTTTAAAACCAATTTAGACCAAATAATAACTAAAAATGACTCATTAAAACATAAAACAATCATTTAAAGTCATTAAAGTTGTGCCTAATTATAATCTTTACCGTTGAACTGGGTTCTTTCCTGGGTGCTTTCTTGTCATACAAATCATCCATGAAGAAGGCCGTTTTCCCAGCTATCGCCTCGGTTCTAACGGTAGCGATAAGTCATTCTTTCCTGGTTGCAGCTTCCGCACTCCTCTTTGTCACCTGCTTGTCGCTATCCGCGCAGGTCGCGCCGACGCTCGAGCCGGTGCGCATTGACCAGAATCTGCGTCCGGCGCCCCAGCCGAAATCGGTGCCGCGCAAGGAGCTTAAGTTGAATAATCAGCAGCTCGCGCCCAAGGAGGCCGCCGCGCTCGCCTTCACGTTCAAGGAATTGGTGTTCGAGGGCAACGCCTCGCTGACTTCCGAACAGCTTGCCGTTCTCTGGGCGCACAAGGTCGGCGATACGGTCACGGTCGAGGAGGTCTTCGCTTTGGCCAACGCGATCACGAAGCATTATGCCGAGGCCGGCTACGCGCTCTGCTTCGGCGTCGTGCCTGAGCAGGACATCAAGGACGGCAAGGTGCGCATCGTCGTCGTCGAAGGCTTCGTCAGCGGCCACTCGCTCGGTGTGGTCTGGCCGACCGGTCGCGCGAAAGGCGCCGTCGACGCGCAGGTTCAGCGCATCCTGGGCTCGAAGCCGTTGCGCTCCGACGTGCTCGAGCGCCAGGTCCTGCTGATGGACGATCTGCCGGGTTGGTCCGTCGGTTCGGTCCTGTCCGCCTCGCCGAAAGTCATCGGCGGCTCCGACCTCGCGTTGGATTTCATGCGTGAGCCGGATGTCTACGACGTCAGCTGGAATAATTTCCTCCCGGGAGCGCTCGACCGACAGGTCGTCGGCGCCGCCTGGTCCGGCTTCGGCCATCTCGACGGTTCCGATGAGCTGTCGCTCGGTTATTACCGCAGCCCGCAGGGCGACGCCTACCGCAGTTTCAACGCTTCGGCTTCCACGCTGATCGGCACCGACGGCGAACGCCTCGGCGTCACGTTCTCGCAGTCGGACAGCCGTCCGACGGATCCTTTGCTCGTGCCGCTGGAGTTCACCGGCCGTTCGCGCAACGCACGCCTGAGCCTCACCAAGCCGCTGCTTCGCTCCCGCGCCGCCACCTTGGTGGCCGAGGGTTACCTCGGGGCCCAGGAGGCCGGCAGCTCGATGCTCGCCGGTCCGCCCACGATCGACCGCCTCCGCGCCATCGGCGCCGCGCTGACCTACGATTTCGCGCTGGCCGATCAGTCCACGAATCTCGTCCGCCTGGGTTATGAGCAAGGTGTCGCCGGTCTCGGCGCCACCGGTAATTCCCGCATCAACGGTTCGCCCGAATACTCGGTCCTCTCGCTCGACTTCACGCGCACGGCGCCGCTCGCCGCGTCCGGCTCGGCCACGTTCTCATACTCCTTCGCCCTCCAGGGCCAGGCCTCGCTCGGCTCGCCGTTGCTCAGTCCGGTCGAAGCCGCCTTCGGTGGCCGGCAATTCGGCCGGGCCTTCGACGCGGGCTCGATGAGCGGCGAGCAGTCTTTGTTCGGCTCCCTCGAGCTGCGCTGCGCTCTTCCCATCTCGCTCGGCTTCGCCGAGCCCGTGCGCGCCCAGTTCTACGTCTTCGCCGACGCCGGGATGATGCGCCAGCAGGGCGAACTTCAGCCGCAGGAGATCCGCGACCGTCACGCCGCCTCGGCCGGTCTCGGTGTCCGGCTCGGCCTTCCGCGCGGACTGAACGCCCTCGTCGAGGTCGCCCGTCCCGTCACCCTTCCCGCCGGTTTCACTGGCGACGCCTCTCACCGTATCAACGCCTCCTTCGGCGCCCGCTTCTAAACTTTAAAAATAGTCATGGCTCCCGCCTCTTCCGTCAAACGCCGGCTCCTCCCGCTCGCCACGCTCCTCGTGGCCGCGGTGCTGAATCCCGTCGGTTCCTTCGCCAATCCCACCGGCGCCAACGTCACCGGCGGCGCCGCCACGGTATCCGGCCAAGGTACGTCCCGCGTCACGATCGACCAGTCTTCGGACCGCGCGTTCATCGAGTGGAACAGCTTCTCCGTCGCGAAGGGCGAGAGCGTCCGCTTCCACCAGCCGTCCGCGTCGTCCGTCACCGCGAACAAGGTAGTCGGTATCGCGCCGTCGGAGATATTGGGCGCGCTCTCCGCCAATGGCCGGATCATCCTGATCAATCCCAACGGGGTCTTCTTCGGCAAGGGCTCGACCGTCGACGCCGCCGGCCTGATCGCCACCACGCTCGACCTCGACAAGGATTCCTTCCTGGCGGGAGGTAAGCTCAGGTTCTCGACCGCCTCGGATCGCGCCGCCTCCGTCGTCAACGAGGGCACGCTCACGATCTCCGACGCCGGCCTGGGCGCCCTCGTGGCCCCGCATGTCCGTAACTCCGGCGCCCTCGTGGCTGACCTCGGTGTCGCCGTGCTCGCTTCAGGCAAG
>JBDKKH010000038.1:0-7330 GCA_039796215.1 Verrucomicrobiota bacterium | reverse complement strand
CGCGCAGCACGGTCGTCGTCAATGGGCTGCTTTATTCGGCCGGCGTCGTCGCCAGCTTCCTCGCCCTCGCCCTGCTCATCATCGCGTTGAAGTCCGGCGGCTCATCCGTCGGGTGGGGCTTCCAGATGCAGTCGCCGGGCTTCGTGCTGGCGACCTGCGTGCTCATGGTCGTGCTCGGTCTCAGCCTGGCCGGGGTCTTCGAGATCGGGGTCGGACTCGGAGGCGTCTCCGCCGGCGATGGCGAAGGACGTGTCGCGACTTTCCTCTCCGGCGTGCTGGCGACGGTCGTCGCCACGCCCTGCACCGCGCCGGGTCTCGGCGCGGCGCTGGGCTTCGCCTTGGACAAGGATCGTTCGACCGCCGAGACGTTGCTCTTCTTTGCCGTGATCGGACTCGGCATGGCGCTCCCCTACCTGCTGCTCTCGGTCTTTCCCCGCCTCGCGGCGAAATTGCCGCGTCCGGGCGAATGGATGGAGTCCCTCAAGCAGGGCATGTCTTTCCCGCTTTTCGCCTATGCGCTGTTCCTGCTCTGGGTGCTCAACGCTCTGATCGAGGACGGCGCCTGGGTGCGCGACGCCTCCCTGGGCCTGGCCGTGATCTCGACCGCCTGCTGGGTGCTCGGCCGGTGGGGAGCCCTGCATCGTACGGATAAAGAAAGACTCGTCGCCAAGGCGGTCGCCTCAGTCCTTTTCGTCGGCACGTTGGCTTATCTCTACGCGACGCTTCCCTGAGGGTTAAGGACCACGGACAAAAAAAGGCCCGCCGATCGGCGGGCCTTTCTCGTGATGCCTAAAGCGCTCAGAGGGCGCTGACGGGGGCCGGAGCCGAGCTGGACGGAGCCGGCGCGACGGAGGCGGGACGGCTGGCACCCGAGGTGACCGGACCGGTGTAATTGACGTCGACGATGATAGCCTTGCGGTCCTTGGCGCCGGACTGGCGGCCGGCGGCGTTCTTGTCGGCCTGCTGGGAACCCAGAGCCATGACTTCGCTGTTAGACTGGTTGGCGCCGAGGCCTACGAGGTAATCGCGGACGGACTGAGCGCGGCGATCGGAGAGGCCGAGATTGTATTCTTCGGTGCCGAAATGGTCGGTGTAACCGGCGATGATGATCTTGGTGTTCTTCGCGCGGCCGGCGACGACGTCGATCTTGCCGCGCTCCGAGGAGGAGACGTTATAACGGTCGAACTCGAAATAAACCGTGGCAAGGATGGCTTCCGGAGGGATGTTGCCGTTGCGGATCGCGTTAGCCATGGCGTCGTAACCGGTCGGACGGACGTCAAGGACGGACGCGCCGCCGTTGCCGTTGGCGGCACCGACAGGCTGGAAGCCGGCGGGGATGCGCGAGGTGCAGCCGACGACGAGGGCGGAGAGAGCGAGGAGGAGGAGGTGACGCTTCATGATGTGAGGAGGAATGAAAGAAGGGCGGGCGAGGGTCGGCAAGCCTAGTCTCCTCAGTAGCGAGGGACCGCTGGGTCGACCTTAAGCGACCAGGCATCGATGCCACCCTTGAGATTCATGACCCGGGCGTAACCCTTGGCACGCAGGAACTGGGTGACCTTCATGCTGCGGCCCCCATGGTGGCACTGCACCAACACCGGGACGTCCTGGGGTATCTCCGCCAGCCTTGCCGGCACCGTATTCATAGGGATGAGGCGGGAACCCTCGATCCGGCAGATCGCATATTCGTCCGTCTCGCGGACATCGAGGATCATGGGAGGATTCGGACCGGCCAGCAGGCGTTGCGCCTCTTCGACGGTGATTTCGAGCGGGGTTTCGGACATAGAGGGGGGTGCCTGGCAAGCGGTCGGCGCGTAGGCCTCCTTCTCCAGCGAGCGGATGACGGGGGCGGTGCCGCAGCAGGGACAGGCAGGATCGGCAGACAAGGCGAGCAATCGGGACGTGCCGGCCTCGACGTCGACGACCAAGAGTCGCGAAGCCTGGCGCTTGCCTAGCAGGACCGAGATGGCCTCGGAGGCCATCCAGGACCCGATCACGCCGCAGGTGGCCCCGAAGACTCCGGCCTCGGTGCAAGTCGGGACCGAGGCCGCATCGGGCATGACGGGGTAAAGACAACGGTAACAACCGCAGCTCGGGAGGAACACGCCGACCTGGCCGCTCTCACGTAGGACGCTGCCATGGACAAGCGGCCGTGCGCCTAACACGCAGGCGTCAGCGGCGAGGAAGCGCGTGGCGAAATTATCGGTGCCATCGACCACGAGGTCGTAGCGAGCCACCAAGTCGGCGGCATTCTCGACCGTGAAGCCTTCCGGATGCAGCGCGACCTTGAGGCCCGGGTTGATTTCGCCGAGCGCTTCGGCGGCAGAGATGGTCTTGGGGAGCCCCAAGGTGTCGAAACCATGGACGATCTGTCGGTGCAGGTTGGAGATCTCGACTTTGTCGGGATCGGCGATCCCGATGAGGCCCACGCCTGCCGCGGCCAGATAAAGACCTACCGGCGAACCCAGTCCACCGGCGCCCAGAAGCAGCACCTTGGCTTCGCGCAGGCGCAGCTGACCAGCCTCCCCTACCCCCGGAAGACGAATCTGCCGGGCGTAAAGAGCCCTCTCATGGTCGGTTAGGCGGGTATCCGCGGACATCTCGCAAGTGGAAGCGTCCCGTGGAGCCGTGTCAAACACGCCCCACCCCGCCTGTCGGATTGAATTTTCTCCCGCGCTCCCCCAACGTGGCCCCGTGGCACAGGTCTTCCTCGGCATCGATTACGGCTCCCGTAGGGTCGGGCTCAGTCATGCCGACGAACTGGGATTCGCTTTCCCGCTTCCCGCCGCGGTCTCCGAAGACGCCGAAGAGCGCTTCACGCAGATCGGTCAGGAAATCGCCCGCCGAAAGGTGACCCTGATCGTCCTGGGCTACCCGCTGTCCGTGGAGGGCGAACGGACCAAGCGATGCGATGAAGTAGACCTATTCGCCTCTGAGCTGAGCCGGAGGTTCCAACTCCCCATCGAAAAGGTAGATGAAGCCCTGACGAGCCAGGCGGCGGACGAAATGGGCGGACGCAAGGCGCGGTCCGCCCAGGAGCGTAAGCAACAAGCCCGGACCGGCGAGCGCGACTCGCGCGCGGCCGCGGTGCTGCTCCAGGATTTCCTCAACAGCCGGGGCATCGGCGCCTGACATGCCCCCCTCCCGACCCAAGAAACCCTTCACGCCGAAGCTCGAACGCTTCCTGGCGACCGTCGCTTACGACGGCACGGACCACATAGGCTGGCAGGTCCAGAAAGGCAGCCTGTCCATCGAAGGCGAGATCGAGGAACGCCTCTCGCGGATCCTCAAGACACCGATCGACATCCACGGCAGCGGGCGCACCGACGCGGGCGTGCACAGCGTCGGCCAACGCTTCCACTTCGACGCTTTCTGGCCCCATCCGTGCAGCTACCTCGCGCACGCGCTCAACTCCTGCGAGCAGAACGGCATCCTCATCACCGAACTGCGGCGGGTCGCCCCCGCCTTCCACTGCCGGTGGCACGCGAACGGCAAGCGCTACCGATATGAGATCTGCGACGGCTATCCGCCGCCCTGGGAAGCCCGCTATTGCCTCGGACTCGGCAACAAGACGGTGGACGTCCGCCGGATGCGCCAAGCCGCGAAGATGCTCCTCGGACGGCATGATTTCTATGCGTTCGGCGCGACGCACGGACAAGGCATGGAAAAGGAGAATCCGGTGAAGGAGCTCCGGCGGCTGGACGTCCGCCGGCGCGGCAAACGCATCACCATCATCGCCGAAGGAAGCGGCTTCCTTTATAAGATGGTCCGCCGGCTGGTCGGCGGGCTCCTCCGCGTCGGCGAAGGCAAGATGCCGCCCGAACGGCTCGTCGCCTACCGCAAGGAACGCGTCATCACTTCGGAAGTACCGACCGCGCCCGCCCGCGGCCTTTTCATGGAGAAAGTGTCGTTCGAGCCCGACGCCTTTCGCCGACCGCGTGCCCTGCGATCGCGCGACGAAGCAACGCAAGCCGAGTGATGTCCTCGCGAGCAACCCCCATCTTCCGGGTCCTCAGGAAGACGCTGGGAAAAATCACGCTGCTGCTCCTCGCGTTCTGGCCGGCGCTGCTCTCCGCCCACGCCGAATGGAAAGAGGCCAGCTGTCTCGGCGTCGTCGACGCGCAGGGCCGGTTGGAGCTGACCTTGAAGTTCGACGTCCCGTCCTACCTGGTCGGACAGACACCCAAGGACGCCGCCGTCCAGGCCTTGGACGAACTGATGTCGACGCCCGGGGGCTTGGCGGCGGCGGTCCCGACCGGCCGGGCCACCCTGCTCCGCGATACGCGGCTCGAAGTCGACGGTCGCCCCGTCGCCTTGCGGCTCGAAGCTTTTCCCGAAGCGGCTCAGATCGCGGCGACGTCGGCGGGCCAAGGCGCGGCCGATCGTTATCCGGTGATGCTGAACGCGCGGTTTACCGCGGAGCTGCCCGGCTCGGCGGACAGACTCATCCTGCGTTTCCCCCCTGTGCTGGGCAATGTGTTCGTCAATCTTCGGAAAGGCATGGAATACCAGACGGTGATGACCGCCACTCCGGCCATCCCGGCCGAACTGACCCTCGCCGACCCGTCCGCGACCTCGAGCCTGACCACCGCATGGACGCTGTTCATCGATGGTTTCGCCCATGTGATTCCCTCCGGCTGGGATCACTGCCTCTTCATGCTGGCGATGTTCCTTGGCGCGGGCTCGCTCGGGCAGGCCATGCGGCGCTCGGTCGTCTTCACCCTCGGGCACAGCCTGACGCTGACCGTGGTGGCGCTCGGGTACATGGGGTCGCCCGGCGCATGGATCGAACCCTTCATCGCTCTCACGATCGGGGTGAGCGCTTGGCTGGCTTATCGCGGGACCCTGGGGACGAAATCCGCTTTCGTCATCCCGGCGGCATTCGGACTCGTCCACGGCCTCGGATTCGCGGCCGCGGTCACCGACAGCCTCCAGGGTTGGAAGGCGGGCGATATCGTGGTCATTCTCATCGGCTTCAATCTCGGGGTCGAAGCGGCGCAAGCCTTGGTCATATTCGCCGCGGCCGCGCTGATCTGGTCTTTGGACCGCGTCGCGGCCGACACCATGCGTCGCCGGAGACAGCTCAGCCTGGCCGTCGCGGTCATCGGCTTCGCCGTCTGCGTGAAGAGACTCTTCGAACTGGCCTAGCCTGCCGTCCGCCGGCGTTTCAGAGCTTCAGGCCGAGCTCGGCGCAGACCGCGGGATGCTTCCGCGCCTTGTTCTTGAACTCTTCGACGCTGAAGTCGGCGACGATGAAATCACCGTAGCGCAGGGACGGGCATTTCGACTGACCGGTCAGCGAGACCAGCTGGCGCATCTGGTGCATGTCGGCGACGACGTCGCGCACGTCCAGTTTGACGCCTTGCTGCGCGAAGAATTCCAAGGCTTCGACGCACCAGGGGCAGCCCGGCTTGGTGTAGAAAATCGGCAGAGGTTGCGGCATGGAGAAAAAACAAGCGTGAGCCTGACGGCTTAGCAAGCGGACATCTCTTCCGAGACATTGACAGGGAGCCCCGGCTGGCTGGAAATGACCCCGTCATGGAAACCATCCACGGAGCCCCCAGCTACACCCTGCGCACCGCTGAAGTCGAACTGGCCGTCACCGAGACGGCGGGACATCTCGCTCCGGTCACGTTCCATCTGGCCGGCGTCAAGGCCAGCCCCTACTCGCTCTCTCCCTGGACCCCGACGCAGATCGACCAGAGCCTGCCCAACCTGCTCACCTATCTCCGGGGCGATTTCATGTGCCTGCCGTTCGGCGGCCAGCAGAAAGGGCCGCCTCATGGCGATACGGCCAACGCCCCTTGGCAGCTGGCGTCGACCGACGCCGCTTCTCTCAAGCTCACCCAAGTCGGCACGGATACCGGCGCGACGGTCGAAAAAAACCTCACCCTCGTCCCCGGCCACCACGCGGTCTACCTGGAACACGTCATCACGAACCTCGAAGGTCGCTGGAATTACGGAAACCATCCGGTGCTCGATCTTTCACAGGTGACGGCCGGCGGCGCCCGTATCGCCACCAGCGCTTTCCGCTTCGGTTCGGTTTACGCGGGCGAATTCGCCGACCCGGCCAACGGCGAATCGGGCGCCTTGAAGCCTTTCGCCGAATTCACCTCGCTCAAGTCAGTCCCGATGAAAGACGGCGCCACGACCGACCTGACGTATTACCCTGCTCGCGCGGGGAATGACGATCTCATCATGCTGGTCAACGTGCCGGCCACCGAAGCCCAGCCCTTCGCCTGGACGGCCGTGACTTTCCCGGACTACGTCTGGTTCTCCCTCAAGGACGTGAAAGATTTTCCTTCGACCCTGTTCTGGTTGTCGAACGGAGGACGCCCGGGACATCCTTGGGAGAAACGCCACCTTGGGCGCCTGGGCCTGGAGGAAGTATGCTCCCACTTCTGCGACGGGGTCGATGTCGCCCGCGAGGACCGACTGGCGTCGAAGGGCATCCCCACCAGCCGTCTCTTTGCCAAGGATCAGCGAGTCCGTCTGCCCCTGATCCAGGCCGCCGCCGCCGTCCCCCGGGATTTCGGCCAAGTCCAATGCATCGTCCCCGCCGGGCCGTCCGCCGTCCGGATTACGGGCGAAAACGGCCGAGAGGTCACCTGCCCCCTTAATTGGCAGTTTTTGAAATCTTAAGTCCCCTTACTCAATTCTTGTCCCTTCTCGCCGCCTCGCCTAAATCCACCTCCCCCTCCTCCCTTCCCACCCCTATGTCATCCCCCAAGATTGTCCAAGATCTCTCCACGAAGAAGAGCGGCGTCGCCGCCCTCGTGGAAAAGGAACTCGCCAAGACCGGCGGCCTGCTTCGCCTGGCCCCGTGCTGGGTGCCTCGCTCCTTCCTCCAGCCGGGCAAGCGCCTCAAGCTTCACCCCGATGACCTTTATGCTTTCGGCCTGAGCCGCGGCGGCATCGACGAACGCTGGTTCGCGTCCACCACCGAGGCCGCCAACGACAACCGCACGCCTGACGAAGGCCTGTCCTATGTCGTGATCGGCAACACCCGCTTCACCCTGCAGCAGGCCGTCAAGGAATGCGGCGCCGCGCTCATCGGTTCCAAGATCTGGAGCAAGTACAAGAAGTGGCCGGTGTACTCCAAGTTCTTCGACAACATGGGGCCGATCCCCCACCATATGCACCAGAACGCCAAGCAGGCCAAGCTGCTCGGCCTCGAAGGTAAGCCGGAATCCTACTACTTCCCGCCTCAGCACAACAACGTCGAGAACAACTTCGCCTACACGTTCTTCGGCCTGAATCCCGGCACGACCAAAGAACAGGTGAAGCAGTGCCTGCGCGACTGGAACAAGGGCGACAACGGTCTGCTCGACCT
>JBDKKH010000037.1:0-2506 GCA_039796215.1 Verrucomicrobiota bacterium | reverse complement strand
AGCGCGGTGAGCAACGCCGCGTCGCTGTCCGCCGGCCGGAGCAGCGCCCAAAGCAGCGCCGTACCGATGCCGACCAAGGTCAGCCCGAGCATCCACGGGAAGACCTTGCGCAGGACGAAATTCAGGAAGCCCAAGGCGGCGGGCTTGCCGTCCCGCACGGACTTGTCGGCCAGCACGGGGACGACAGCCGCGGTCAAGGCGCCTTCGCCGAGCAGCCGTCGGAACAGGTTCGGGATCTGAAACGCGAAGATGAAAGCCGAACCGATGGCCGAAGCGCCGAACACGGCGGTGGTGAGCTGATCCCGGAACAGCCCGAGGACGCGCGAGACCATCGTCCAGGAGGCGGTCTTCGCCATGGCCTGGTACTGACGCGTCGGCTCGCTCATGCGCTCAGGGCTGGATGGCGCGCATGCCTTCTTCCAGCACCGCCCGGAGCGCGGGCACGAGATCCGACCGCGGGACCTCGGCTTCGGCGCGGTCGGCGAGGCTGCGCACCTTGGCGACGCCCTTGGCGATTTCGGCGCCGCCGTACACGAGCGCGTACTTGGCGCCCGCGACCTCGGCGGCCTGGATGAGCTTGGGGAACTTGCCGTCCTTGAGGTTGTATTCCACGCGGAAACCGGCGCGCCGGAGGTTCGCGAGATCCTGGAGCGCCGCCTCGCGGGCGTCGTCACCGAGGATCATGACATAGAAATCCGGTCCGTCGGCATAGGCCGGGATCAGCTGCTTGAGCTCGAGGAGGTCGCGCAGGGTGACATCGCCCATGCCGAAACCGACGGCCGGCAGATCCGGGCCGCCGAGCTTCTTGACCAGGGCGTCATAGCGGCCACCGCCGGCGAGCGCGCGGGCTTCGCCGCCCGTCTCGAAGGCCTCGAAGACGAAACCAGTGTAGTAGGCGAGGCCACGGACGATGGTGAGGTCGATGGCCACGCACTCGGCGAAGCCCATGGCGGTCAGCGTGCCGAGCAGCTGCTTCCATTCGGCGAGCCGCGCGGTCATCGCGACGTCGCCGGCGGCGAGCGTCTCGAGGTCGGCCAAGGACTTCGTGTTGGCGAAAGCGCGGGCGGCGTCGAGGGTCTTGAACGGATCCACCGTCGTGCCGGCCAGGGCGGCGGTCATGGCGTCGAGCAGGTCCTTCGGCGAGCCGCGCTCGAGCTTGTCGACGACGCCGAGCACGGCGGCGGCCTGAGCCTCGGGCACGCCGAGACTGCCGAGATAGCGGAACCAGAGCGTGCGATCGGAGACGCGGATCCGGAAGTCCTGCTGCGTAAGCCCGAAGCCGATCAGGCAGTCGGCGCACAGCGCGATGATCTCGGCGTCCGCCGCCGGTCCGGCTTCGCCGAGCAGGTCGGCGTTGAGCTGATAAAAAGCGCGGAGACGACCCTTCTGAGGCTTCTCGTAACGGTAGTTCTCGCCGATGGCGAACCAACGGATCGGCTTGGGCATGCCGTTGGCCTTGGCGCCGACCATGCGCGCCAGCGAAGGCGTCATCTCCGGCCGGAGGCTGACCTTGCGACCGCCCTTGTCCTCGAAATTGAAGAGCTGGCGGACGATCTCCTCGCCGGACTTCTCGGTGAAGAGTTCGAGCGGCTCGAGGACCGGCGATTCCCATTCGCGGAAACCGTAACGACGGCAGGCGCGACGCCAGACGTCCATCACGTGTCCGAGGACGGCGCGGTCTTCGGGGTAGAACTCCCGGAAACCGGGGAGCGTTCGAATGTCAGACATCGCGGAGCGGAATTACTGAGCGGGCTTCTCGACGTCGTAGGACTTCAGCTTGGCCTTCAGTTCCTTGCCGGCCTTGAACTTGATGACGGCGCGCTTCGGGATCACGACGTCGGTCTCGGGGCGGTTCGGATTACGGCCGATGCGGCTCTTGCGGACCTGGACTTGGAAAACGCCGAAGTTGCGGAGTTCGACATCGCGCCCGGCCAGCAACGCCTCGCTGATGGCGTCCAGAGTCATCTGGACCGAGTCGCGGATATGCTTCTGAGGATAACCCTTATCCGTGAAAATCTTCAGGACGATGTCGCGCTTGGTAAGGTTGTTGGACATGACGTTGCGTAAGTGTTGATGGACAAAGGCATGGGAAAGCGGCCGTGGCAATACCACACCCGAAAAACCTTACTCCAGGTTCTGGACCTGCTCCCGGATGCGTTCGATCTCGGTTTTCGCCTCCAAAACCAGCTTGGTCGTGGCGATTTCCGCCGCCTTACTGCCGATGGTGTTAACTTCTCGCAGGAGTTCCTGAATCAGGAAATCCAGCTTCCGTCCACAGTTCGGCTGGCTGAGTTCTGCTGAAAATTGGGCGATATGGCTCTTCAGACGCACGACTTCTTCGGTGATGTCCGAACGGTCAGCGAACAAGGCGAGTTCCTTGAGCACCCTTTCGTCGGTCACGTCGAGCGCCAGGCCGGCGTCTTTCAAACGCTTGAGCATCGCATCGCGATGGCGGACAGGAGCCGACTTCTCGGCGGCCTCCATGCCTACCACCATCGTCGCCATC
>JBDKKH010000036.1:0-5403 GCA_039796215.1 Verrucomicrobiota bacterium | reverse complement strand
CCCTTGCGGCGAACTACCTGGCAATTCGGGTGGCGCTTCTTCAGCGACTTGAGGGAGGAGGAGACTTTCATGGTCGGGAGAGCCGTTTAAGCAACGGCAGGTCGGCCAACAAAGGTAACCTAGGGGCGACTGTCAACGGGATTTCCTTGGCTTGTTTAAGCTTTCTTTCCGCCCTTGAATCCAGCCATGGAAACCCGCGTCCGCCCTGCCCTCCTTTCCGACGCCAAAGCGATCAACGCGATCTACAATCACTACGTCCGCTCCAGCACCTGCACCTGGCATCTCACGGAGGAAACCGAAGCTGGCCGAAAGGCCTGGCTGCGCGGCCGGGGGCCCGCCCACCCTGCCCTGATCGTGGAAATAGAGGGGGAAACCGTGGGCTGGGGCTCCCTGTCGGTCTACAATTCGCGCCAAGGGTGGTCCGAGACGGTCGAAGACTCGGTTTTCATCGACCACGCTCACCACGGCAAAGGCCTCGGCAAACGCTTGCTCCAAGCCCTATTGGAACGGGCTGAGGCCCTTGGACATAGCAACGTGATCGCCCGGATTTCCGCGGAACAGACCCCCAGCCGGCGTCTGCACGCCTCTTTAGGCTTCACCGAAGCGGGCTTACTCCCAGGCGTCGGCCGAAAATTCGGCCAAAAACTCGACTGTCTCTACATGCTCAAGACATTGCGTCAGCCCTGACCTTGACAGGGGGAGCGCGAACCCTTTGCTCACCCATCCGCTTTAATGCTCAGGTGGTGGAATGGCAGACACGCTGGATTCAGGTTCCAGTGCCCCTAAAGCGTAAGGGTTCAAGTCCCTTCCTGAGCACCAAAAGCAAGACACGACCCCGGCGACCCCGGGGTCGTCCGTTTGCGTCCCAGCACTTCACCCTGCCGCTTGGTTACAAACGCGACCGCCCGAAGCGGTGAAGCTTAGGGGATTCTCCTCAGGACATGGAGGATTGTGACCCGCGACCTCGAGCCCAACGTGAACCCATGGCAAAACCTTGCCCGTCGACAGAGCTCCTTCGTTGGCCCTTCGTGATCTGTTCGCTCAAAGGAAAAGTGGTGTTCGCGCATCCGCTCGTCGAACGCGCCGTCGGACGGAAGATCCGGCCCGGCATCGGCATCGACCGGATTCTTCTCGAAACTCAGACCGGCGAAGCGCCGTCGGAACTCATCCGCAGGATCAGCGATGGCGCGACCTGGAGCGGCCGGGTCGTCCTTCGCTCCGCCAAAGCGGGTAAGCGGAGGCAGACCATTGAAATCAACCTACGGCGCGACCCCGCCTCCCGACGACAAGCCTGGCTCATCTTCGGGGCGGCAACACCAGGGAAGAGCACGGTGAAACGCCCGCGGCGGAAGGCAGGCCCGTCCGGCGATGACGCAGGAGAACTCGGGCGCTTGCAGCGCGCGCTGGCCAAGGCCGAAGCGATCGCCGCCAACGTGACGCATGAGATCCGTAACCCGATCAACGTCATCCAAGGCCTGTGCGAGACCAGCCTCGAGACCCCGGAAGCCGATCCGTCCGCGACGCTTCGTAAGATCCGGTCCAGCGCCCAGGAATTGGCCGAGACCGTCAGCGACGTCCTCGAATTCTCCCGCTACGACCAAGGCGCCATCGCGGTCGAAAGCATCGCCTTCGACCCCGTCCGCATGGTCGAGGAAGCGGTCGCGCAATTCCAGCCGCAGGCCGCCCGGAAAGGCGTCGAACTCGCCGCCTTGATCAAGGCCGACTCGCCGCGATCGGCGCTCGGCGATCCGATCAAATGGCGTCGCGTCGCCGCCAATCTGCTCGGCAACGCCGTGAAGTTCACCGAGCGCGGCCACGTCCACGCGAGCCTTGGGTTCCGAAGACATCGCGGCCGCCTGCGTGCCGAACTCAAGGTGCGTGACACCGGCATCGGCATCCCTGCCGACCGCTTGGTCGGCATCTTCGAACCCTACACCCAGGCCGATGCTTCGACGACCCGGCGCTTCGGCGGCACCGGACTGGGACTGACGATCGTCCGGAGCCTGACCCAAGCCATGGGAGGCGACGTCCGAGCGGTCAGCAAAGAGGGGTCGGGCTCCACCTTCTCGGCCACCATGATGATCAGCCCCGACCCGAGCTGCACGCCGCCGACAAACCCAGACCTGAGCGGCCAGCGCGTCTTGCTGGTCGGCGGCCACGCCTCCGTCCGTCAGTGGATCGCCGACAGCCTCGAGGCATGGGGAGCCACCTGCACGCAGACGAAAGACCACCGCGAGGCGGAGGCGTCTTGGACGGCGGCCGCCGCCACCCGACACCCCTACCAGCGCGCGATCGTCGACGTGCCTGAGGATGTCAGCCCTCGCCTGCCGGCTCTTCCGGCGAAGCAAGTGATCCTGGTGACATCCCCCGAACTCGAAATCCGCAGCCATGCCCAGCTCTTCAGGCCGGTGAGCCTCTCGGCGCTTCGGAATCACTTCAAACCGCTCCCGACCACGCCTTCAAGCCCGGCAGACACGCCGGAACGACGCGAACCCGCGCGCCGGCTGCGCATCCTGCTCGCCGAAGACAACGAGGTGAACCGTGAAGTCGCCAGCACGCGCCTGCGCCGGGCCGGACACGAGGTCAGCGCCACCGTCGACGGCTCCGCCGCCCTCGAACTCTGGCGCTCCAAGGAGTTCGACGCCGCCTTGCTCGACATTCAGTTGCCCCTGCTCGACGGCCTGATGGTCGCCAAGGCGATCCGGGCGGAAGAAAAGGCCCGCGGCCGCCGCCACACGGTATTGCTGGCCCTCACCGCGATGGCCGAGGAGGACGACCGCGACCGCTGCCAGGCGGCAGGCTTCGACGCCCATGTCGCCAAACCGGTGCGCGGAGCCGAGCTGCTCGAGCGGCTTGCGGCCCTTTCCGCAACCCCTCCGGCCGGCCCCGCGGACACCTTCGAAGACGAGTTCGCCATCCGCCTCGCCCACGCGGAAAGCGAGGACGCGGCGGATCTCCGCGCCGCCGGACGCGCCTTCCTGCGCCACGCGGAGCAGATGATCGGCCGGCTGGGCGCCGCCCGCGACGCCCATGAGACGGAAGCGCTCGGCCGGGAGGCGCACGGCGCCAGAGGGATGCTGTCGCTCATGGCATGCGCCGGACTGGCCAAGCTGGCCCACCGGATCGAACGCCAGCCTGCCGAGGCCATCGCGCAGGGCGATCCCGACGAGCTCATCGACGGCTTGCGGAAGCTGCGCGAAGCCCTACGCTCTCGGACAGACCTGAGCGCCGATGGCTAAGCCGAAGATCAAACCCGAACCCAAGACATCGTCGCAGGTCTCGGCGGCCCCCCCCTGGCACGTCGTGGTCCTCAACGATCCGATCAACTACCAAGGCTATGTCGTGGTCGCCTTCATGAACGTGCTCCGCATCGGCGCCCCGGAAGCCAAGCGGCTCATGCGCCTCATCCATGCGGAAGGACGGGCCACCGTGTGGACCGGCTCACGCGAGCGCGCGGAGATGCTGGTGCTCGAACTGCAGCAGTGGCACCTGGATGCCCGCCTCGAGGCCGATGCCTGAACTTCGTCTGACCATGACGAAGGAGGCCCGTAACGTCCTCTCCGACCTGCTGCGTCTCATCGCTCCCGCCGCCGCCCGGGTCACCGTCAACCGCGCCGACGTGCCTGCTTCCGACGAAGATATCGCCGGCTTCTGGGTCGAGACGCTGACCGCCCAGGCCAGCGAGGAAGCCCGGCTGCTCGCGGTGGCCTTCGCGAGCGCCAAAGGCGACCCAGCCGTCATCGTCCTCGCCAACGAGGCCCAAGGGCAGGCTTTCCTACGGGCCCTCTCCGCGATCCGGCTCGCCCTGCGCGAGCTGGTCTTCGCCGACATCACCGACGCCCAGCTCGAGAACGCGGAAGACCTGGACGACGAATCGCTGCCCTCGGAGAAACGCCATGCGCTGGCGTGCTACGCGTGCTTCGGACTGCTGCAGCAATCCTTGATCGGTCAGCTCTACCCGGAGGCCCTCGATTGAGGCACGAAATCGGTTGAAGGTCCGCCCCTGACCCGCAACAAACGGGACGTGTTTCGCGGCCTCCTCAGCCTGTTCTCCGCCCTCGGCGCTTTCCGCCGCCAACTCGTCGCCCTGCCCCGGCCGCGACTCTTCCCCTTCCGGGACGTCGCCCGGACGATGGACGGACCGACCCTCAAGGCGGACTTCGTCGCCGGCTTGAACGTGGCCTTGCTGGCCTTCCCGATGTCGATGGCCTTCGCCATGAAGGCCGGACTGCCCGTCTGGTGCGGCCTGGTGGGCTGCGGGGTCGCCGCCGCGGTGGCACCGCTCTTCAGCGGCTCGGCCAACCTCTCGGCCGGTCCGACGAACGCCTCGGCCGCGCTCCTGCTCGGCTCCTTCGCCACGCTCGGAGCCATCACGCCCGAACTACGCGCCTCCGCGCTGCCCACGCTCGTGCTCATGACCGGGGTCTTCCTGCTCCTGGCCTCCTGGCTGCGACTGAGCGGCTTCGCCGACTTCGTCCCGCGCACGGTGATCTCGGCCTACATCGCCGCGGCGGCCCTCCGCGTCATCGCGTTGCAACTGCCCATCGCCCTCGGCATGCCGGGCGACTACGCCGACGACACGTTGCCCGAAGTCCTCTGGCATGCCGCGTCGATGGGCCGGGCCTTGCTCAACCCGGAGCTAGGCCTGGCGGCGGTGACAGGCATCACCTACTTCCTCCTGCGGCCCAAGCATGGCGCGGGCAAGGCGATCCTGGTGGCTTTGCTGATCGCCACCTTCGGAGCCATCCTCGCCCAGAACGTGGCCCACGCCCAAGGCTCCCGGACCGACCTCGTCGGCTACGTGGGACAGGCCGCCACCGCCGGCTCCGCCCTGCACCTGCCCGACTTCTCGGCGCGCACTTTCTCGACGCTTTTTTCGCCCGCCCTCGCGCTCGCGGTGCTCATCGTCATCGAAGGGACCGCCAACGCCCGCGCCTCCGCCCTCAAGACGGGCCGGCCCTCGGATCTCCACCAAGAGGTCTTCGGCTTGGGCATGGCCAACATGGCCTGCGCCTTCACGGGCGGGATGGCGGCCTCCGGCTCCATCAGCCGTTCGGCGCTCAACGTCGCCAGCGGCGCCCGCACCGCGCTCGCCTCCCTGCTCTGCGGCCTCTTCATCCTCGGCGCGCTCTTCCTCGCCCGCCCCGTGGTCGCCGTCGTGCCGCTGTCGACCCTCGCGATCCTCGTCATCCTGGCCGAGCTCGAACTGGCCAATTTCTCCGCGATCAAACTCATCCTGAAATCGGGCGCCCAAGACCGCACGGTCTTCCTGGCCACCTTCACCACCGCCCTGCTGGCCCCGCTGGACGTGGCCATCTTCTTCGGCACGGCGGTGGCCGTCGCCTTCTACCTCCGCCAGACATCCACGCCCGAGGTGGTCGAATATGATTTCTCGGATTCCGG
>JBDKKH010000035.1:0-12496 GCA_039796215.1 Verrucomicrobiota bacterium | reverse complement strand
TCGCCTTCTCGTTCTGGGCCAGGGCTTCCTGGCCGCGCTTCAACTGGCGTCGGACCGACTCGTTCTCGTCGACGAACAGGACGAGGATGTGGAAGTGAGGCTTGGGGAAACGGATCCCGTGCGACGTGCCGCGGAATTCGGTGCGGAGGTCGTTCAGCTTGGTGAAGAGGTGCTTGAGGCACTCGACCTGCACCATCGAGCGAGGAAACCCGTCGACGATGGCGCCGCTGACATATTCCGGGGACAACAGCTTCCGGAAGAGGATCTCGACGACTTCACGGTCGCCGACGAGCATGCCGGCGTCGATGCGCTTCCTGGCCTCCGGACTAGAAAGCAGGTCGCTGACGACGATCGGATCGGCGGCGTAGTCACGATATTGAAGGATGAACGCCGTATTCGTGCCTTTACCGGCGCCGGGAGCGCCGTTGAGCCAGAAGATCTCCCGGGGGAACGCCAGCTTCTCCCGACCCAGTTCGCGCTCGAGAGAAGACCAGACGGAATCGAAAATGATCTGCCCGTCCTTGACCTCAAGGTCGCTGATGCCGGTGGCGGCGGTGCGGGGCAGAGCTTCGCTCATGGGTTCAAGCGACCAGCAGATAATCCTCGGACCTGACCTGCGAGGTAAAAAGCGGCCCCGCACGCTTCATTTTCCGCCGTTTGCCTACTTGCCGCCCTTATTCTGCACTTCTTCGGACCCCGGCTTGACCACGGGAAGCCCCGGCGCATCCGACCGATTCCTGCGGAACTGGTAGCGGTTGATGTCCTGCATCGAAAGCTGGTCGACGGTCTTGGGCCCTTGGTTCAGACGCCCTTCCCAGGCCGACATGACGCCCGCGTAACGGGTGTTCGGCTCTACGCCCATGCGTTCCTCCCACTTACGCACATCCGCCATCGAACCGTTCATCGACGAATCCATCCGGTCGACGGACTTCACCTCGATCGTGTCCTTCGGTCGCACCTCCGCGCCTAAGGTGTCCTTGAGTTCGATGTCGGCCTTTTTCCGGCCGAGCGTGTCATAACGACCGTGCCAGCTATCAAGGGTGACGAGATTGTTCCGCGAGTAGATCTGCTCCTTGCCGATGGGCGCCATCCCTGCCTCGAAACGCTCGCCCATCAATCCGCTCGTCTTGGCGGCTTTCTTGAGCCCGGCGTTGAAGTCGACGGCTTCGTCGACCGATTTGCCGATGCCCTTCCCTTGCAAGGAAAACGGCACTGCACGACCATCCGCGGTCTTGATGGTCTGATTGGCGACCGGAGCGGGGGCAGGCGCGGACGAAGGAGGAATGCCCGCCGACGGAAGGCCGGCGCCACCGGACTGGCTCGGAGGTCGCTGCAAGCGACTGTTCACCGGGGTGCCCTCCAACGCGCGACCTTCGGCGTCGTAACGATACACCTGGGTGCCCTCGATGCCGCCCTCTGCCGTGATCACGACGCCGAGCTTCTTGACCTCGGGCGGCAACGGAGCCGCCGAGACCAAGGCGGCGGTCGCGAGCAAGACCGGGATATGGAGGGAAAGCCGTCGCAAGACTCCCCGACATTGGGGAATCCTGCGCAAGACCTCAACCCCTACTTAGCGAGGAATCGCCAGGGATTTGGTCTTCCAGATGTGCTTGGCGTAGTCCCCGATCGAGCGATCCGAGGAGAATTTGGCGCAGCGGGCGACATTGCGGATGGCCATGGCGGCCCAGCGACGACGGTCCGCGAAGGCCTGCTCCGCCTTGGCCTGGGCTTCCACGTAGGCGCGGAAATCGGCCAGGACCAGGTAAGGGTCGCCGCCCGCGACGAGCGAATCGACGACGGGGTCGAGGGCGCCCGGCTGCTCAGGCGTGAAGGTGTCCGACCTCAGCCAGTCCAACAACGCCGCCAGTTCCTGGTCGGCCTGCAGCACGGCGCGAGGGTCGTACCCATCGGACCAGAGTCGTTCCACCTGTTCGACCTTCAGTCCGAAGATGAAGATGTTCTGCGCGCCGACTTCCTCGGCGATCTCGACGTTGGCGCCATCGAGCGTGCCGATGGTCACGGCGCCGTTCAGCGCCAGCTTCATGTTGCCGGTACCGGAGGCCTCCTTGCCCGCCGTGGAGATCTGCTCGGAAAGGTCGGCCGCCGGGATGATGCGCTCGGCGAGCGAGACACGATAGTCCGGCAGGAACACCACCTTGAGCAGGCCGCGGACGCGCGGGTCGTCGTTGATGACGGCGGCGACGCGGTTGATGGCGTGGATGATATGCTTGGCCAGGGCGTAGCCCGGGGCGGCCTTGGCGCCGAAGATGCAGACGCGCGGCGTGAACTTGCCGTGCGGCTCGTTCAGGATGCGGCGATAGAGATGCAGGATGTGCAGCAGGTTGAGGTGCTGGCGCTTGTATTCATGCAGGCGCTTGATCTGCACGTCGAACAAGGCGTCGGGCGAGATCTCCACGCCCGTGAGCTCGAGCACGCGGGCGGCGAGGCGGACCTTGTTGGCCCGCTTGATCGCGAGGAACCGGTCCTGGAAAGCCGGTCGGTCGGCCAGCGCGTCGAGCTTGCGGAGACGACCCAGCTCCGCCTCCCAGCCCGGGCCGGCGACTTCGTCGCACAAGGCGCCCAGCTCGGGATTGCATCCGCGGACCCAGCGACGCGGCGTGACGCCGTTCGTGACGTTGACGAGCTTGCCGGGCCAGAGGGCGTCGAACCCCGGGAAAAGATGCGCGCGGAGGAGCCGCGTGTGCAGTTCCGCCACGCCGTTGACGTGGTGCGAACCCACCACCGCGAGATGGGCCATGCGCACGCGCTTCGGGAAGCCTTCCTGGATGATCGACAACTCCGTCTTGCGGGCGTCGTCTCCCGGCCAGCGACGCTCGACTTCCTCGAGGTGGCGTCGGTTGATCTCGTAGATGATCTCGAGGTGACGCGGCAGGACTTTCTCGAAAAGCGGCACCGACCAGGTCTCGAGGGCTTCCGGCAGCAAGGTGTGGTTGGTGTAACTGAAGACCTGGGTGCACAGGCCCCAGGCCTCGTCCCACTGCAGACGTTCGCCGTCCACCAGCAATCGCATGAGCTCGGCGACCGCGATCGCCGGGTGCGTGTCATTGAGCTGGACCGCGGCCTTGGCCGGCAGGTTGGAGAAATCCGGGTTCAGGCGCCGGTGGCGGCGCAGGATGTCCTGCAAGGAACAGGAGACGAAGAAGATCTGCTGCACGAGGCGGAGCTCCTTGCCGCTCTCCGTGCTGTCGTTCGGGTAAAGCACCTTGGAGACCGTCTCGCTCGAGGTACGGTCGCGCACCGCCTCGACGTAGCCGCCGCGATCGAAGGCGCGGAAATCGAACTCGGAAGCCGCCTTGGATTCCCAGAGGCGCAGGAAGTTCACGCTGCTGCCGCCGAAGCCCGCGATCGGGATGTCCCAAGGCACCCCGAGAAGGTCGCGGGTCTCGACGAGCTCGGCCAGGTGGTTGCCGCGGTCGTCCTTGGAATGCTTGACGCGTCCGTAGAGAGGCACGCTGACCCGGAAGTTCGGACGGCGGAGCAACCAGGGGTTGTTGTTGGCCAGCCAGTTGTCGGCGACCTCGACCTGACGGCCCTGGACGAAGGTCTGCCGGAAGAGGCCGAACTCGTAATGGATGCCGTAACCGACGGCCGGGATGTCCATCGTCGCCAGGGAATCGAGGAAACAGGCCGCCAGACGGCCGAGGCCGCCGTTCCCGAGGCCCATGTCGGCTTCTTCTTCGGCGACGGCTTCCAGGTCCTGGCCCAGTTCGGCGAGCGCCCGGGTCGCGACCTCGCGGAGGCCGAGGTTGACGAGGTTGTTCGAGAGCACGCGGCCCATCAGATACTCCAGGGAGAGATAATAGACGCGCCGGACGTTCTGGCTCGAATGCTGGGACTGCGTGTCGATGTAACGCTCGAGCATCTGGTCGCGCGCCGCCATGCACGTGGCCATCCACCAGTCGCCGCGGGTGGCGGTGACGCGATCACGGGCGAAGGTGCTCTTGAGATGGTGGAGGACCGCGTCCCGGAAGGCCGCGATCGGCGAGGAGCTCGCGGCGGCGGCCTTCGCCTTGGCCTTTTTGACAGGCCGGGCTGAGGGTTTGCGGGACTTGACCACCTTGACGGACTTCTTCAGCGGCTTCTTCTTTTTAGGCATGATCGAATAAAAGGACATTCGACCTTAAGCCACAAGCGAGCCAAAACCGCGTCAGCCCTGTGCCAGCTCCCGCAACTTGTTCAAATCCAGCTTGCCCGTGCCTAAAATCGGGATGCCCGGCACCTTCTTGAACACCTTGGGAATCCATAGGTTGGCCAGGCCCTCGGCGGCCAGCGCGCCGCGGAGCGTCTCAGGATCGACGTCGTCGACATGCAAGACCACGAGCTGTTCTCCCTTCACCGGATCGGCCGCGCTGGCGACGGCGACCTTGGGCTCCGTCGCCTCCGCCAAGCCCAGCACCTTGCGCAAGGCTTCTTCGATCACGCCATGCGGCACCATCTCGCCGCCGATTTTCGAGAAACGCGAAAGGCGACCGGCCAGATGCAAGAAACCCTCTTCGTCGAGACGCGCCAGGTCGCCCGTGCGATACCAACCATCGGCCGTCATGGCCTGCACCGTCTGGGCGGGATCAAGATAGCCCAGGAAGACATTGGCGCCACGGATCTCGAGCAGGCCCGTCTGGCCGCTGGACAGGATTTCGCCCCCGACGGGGTCGCGGAAGCGAACCGCGATACCGATGACCGGCCGGCCCACCGAGCCGCAGACGTTGCCGACCCAGAGTCCGC
Organism: Verrucomicrobiota bacterium; assembly: GCA_039796215.1. Classification (GTDB taxonomy): domain Bacteria; phylum Verrucomicrobiota; class Verrucomicrobiia; order Opitutales; family UBA953; genus UBA953. Next base: position 7,753 of record JBDKKH010000035.1, on the reverse strand, counting down.
CCGGAGCCTCGGCATCGGCGCGGTCAGGCACGTTGACGGACAAGACCGGACTCGTCTCAGTGATTCCGTAACCCTCCAACATCGGAGTGTCCAGCTGCGCGGCGAAGCCTTGGACGAGGTCCGCCGGGCATTTCTCTGCGCCCACGACGGCCCACTCGAGCGAGGCAAAGTCTTCGGCCGTGCCTCGGCGCAGGTATGGCCGGAGGAAAGTAGGCGTCCCGACGACGACGGTGACCTTCTCCTCCTTGATGGCCTTGACGGCCGCGGCGGCGTCGAGCGGCGAAGGCAGCGTCACCAGGCGCGGCGCGCGAGAGAGGCAGTACCAGAGTCCGATGGTGAAGCCGAAGCTATGGAAGACCGGCAGGCTGCTTAGGAGCACGGCGTTGTCGGGCAGGATATCCGCGTCCTCGATCTGCCGCAGATTGGCGAGGATGTTGCGGTGCGAGAGCCGGACGCCCTTGGGCTGACCGGAGCTGCCGCTGGTGAAGAGCAACGCCGCTTCCTTCTCGCCGCCCCGGCGCGGCACGCCCATCAAGGCGAGCGAGCACGAGATGGGCAGACAGCGGATGACCGCCAGCCGCGCGGCCAAGCCCGCCCGCGGGCAGGCTCTCAGGAAATCGGCGACATCAAACACGTGCTCGCCCCAGGGGAAGTCCGGAAATTTCTCGGCCAGCTTTTCACGGAAAGCGCCGGCCGTGATGACCAGGTCGACCTCGGCGCGACGCTGGCAGGACAAGGCCTGCTCGCGACCCAGGGAGAAATTCAGGTTCACCGGCACCTTGTCGGCAAGCAGGCAGCCGAGGTTGGCGACGGCCGCCGCGACGCCCGGAGGCAGCACGATGGCGACGCGTCCGGCCTGCGTCCTTCGCTTCAGCTCGCCTGCGAGCGCCCAGCTGAGCGCCAGCATGGTCGCCCCGCTGAACTCACGACGGGCAGCCGTCCGGTCCACCAAGGCCACCGCCCCGCCCTTCGCGGCCAGGCCGGCGGCGACTTCGCGGCCGAGATGCCCGTCGAGGGAGGCGCGCATGGCGAAAGCCTCGGCCGCCAGCTCAAGCAGGCGCAGCCTCGTCGTGGCGTGCTCCGCCGCCGGGTAGGCCTGACCGATCGCGACGCCCACCGGACGCGGAAAATGCTTAGGTCTCTTCCAGAAGAACTTTCCGCCGCTGAAACTGAAGAGCGAGCCCCACATCCCATCGATGGCGACAGGGAGGATAGGCGCTTCGGCCCGGCGGGCGATCAGTTCGAAGCCCCTGCGCAAGGGCAGGACACCGCCGTTGCGCGTCAGGCTACCCTCCGGGAAAATGCAGACGAGCTCGCCTCGACGAAGGGCCTCGGCAGCCTTCTGGATCGCATCCTTGGCCTTTTCCTCCGCCACCGGAATCGTGCCCATCGCACGGGTGATGAGACGCATGACCCGGGTTCGTTCGAAGCCTTCCCAAGAAAGGAAACGCACGGGCCGTCGGAAAGCGACGCCGAGGAGGACCACGTCGAAGTAGGAAGCATGATTCGCCACGATCAGCGCCCCGCCCTGCTCAGGCACGTGTTCGGCACCCCTTACCCTCAGTCGATAGAACACCCCGACCACGACACGGCACAGGCACTGCACGAAACAGTAGCCGACCCCCATGAGCGGATCGCGACGTCCCACCCGCCAGAAAAAGAGGATCAAGGCGGCCACGAAGAGCAGCAGCAGCGCGGAAACCACCAGCCCGACGAGGGTAAGCAGGACGAAGACGATGGCGAGCAGCGGGGACACCGCCGACAACATGCGGGAGGTCCGAGCAAGGCGCAAGCAACGACCTTTCGTGATTGACCCCTCCTTGCGGCTGCATGCCCTTGGAGGCCTGCGATGCGCGACTACGTCCTCAGACGGTTGCTGCTAGTCCCACTGACTTTCGTGGGCATCACCTTCGTCGCGTTCTGCTTCACCCGCTTCGTCCCCGGCGGCCCCATCGAACAGGCCATGGCCGAGCGGCAGCAGGCCGAGAACCGGAAGCAGACCTCCGCCGCCCGCCCTTCGGGTCCGGCCTCGCCGGAGGAACTCGACAACCTACGTCGTCGCTACGGCTTCGACCGCCCACTCCTCCAGGCCTACGGCATCTGGCTGGGCGCCCTGCCTGGTCCCGCGGACTGGGTGACCGTCCGCCTCGACAAGGATGGCAAAGCCGACGCCGACGTCGCCGACGATCAGATCGAAAGCGCCACGCTCAAGCTCGTCGTGCGCTCCGACAAGGATGGCTACGTCGTCGCTCCGGCCGACGCCAAGCTGATCCGTCCGGACTGGCGCGCCGAAGCGGCGCCGCTGCCGGACGACCCGGAGAAAGCCCCACGCTTGCTCATCTATCGCCGCGCCTATGCCGGCCTGCTCCAAGGCCAGCTGGGCGACTCCACGACGAGCGACAAGCCCGTGTGGAACGAGATCAAAGCCCGACTGCCGATCTCCGCCTGGTTCGGCGGCTGGTCGCTCTTCCTCGCCTATGCGATCTCCCTTCCGCTCGGCGTCGCCAAGGCCCTGAAGCGAGACGGCTGGTTCGACCGCGGCTCCTCGCAGGCGCTCTTCGTCCTCTACTCCGTGCCGGGCTTCATCCTGGCGGTCGCCGCCTTGCAGTTCCTCTGCTTCCAGCTCGGATGGTTCCCCACCAAGGGCTTTGACTGGGATCAGCTCACGTGGGCCGGACGTTTCCACCACACCGTCGTCCCGCTGGCCTGCGAGATGGTCGGCGCCTTTACGGCGCTGACGCTGTTCACGCGGAACGGCCTGCTCGACAACCTGGCCGCCGACTACGTCCGCACGGCCAAAGCCAAGGGCCTGAGCCATGGCCGCATCGTGGTCGTCCATGCCCTGCGCAACTCGCTGATTCCCTTGGCCGCGACCATCGGGGGCAACCTAGGCTTCTTCCTCACCGGCTCCTTCCTCATCGAAGTCACGTTCAATATCCCCGGACTCGGCCTGCTGGGGTATGACGCGCTCACGCACCGCAACTTCCCGGTCTTCCTCGGCCTCCTCACGCTCTCCAGCCTGGCGATGCTCATCGGCAACATCGTCTCCGACCTCTGCGTCGCCGCCGTCGACCCGCGCATCCGGTTCGACAAATCCGCATGAGCCAGCTCGACCCCATCACCCTGCAACGCTTCGCGCGTTTCCGTCGCCATCGCGCCGGCTGGTGGTCCTTGCTCGGCCTGCTGGCCCTGTCGGTGCTCGCGCTCCTCGGCCCGCTGCTCGTGGGCAACCGTCCCCTCGTCCTCAAGGTCGACGGCGTCACGCGCTTCCCCGTCTTCGCCGGCTATGTCTCGGGACGAGAGCTCGGCCTGCGGATCGAAGGCGAGCCCAACTACCGGCTCCTCGCCGAAGAGTTGAAGCGTGACGGCCGCGGCTGGCTGATCATGCCACCGGTGCCGTTCGCGCCCGACGAAGTCTGCGAAGTCATGCCGGCCGTGTCGCGCGACGCCGAGGGCCGCTGGCAGGACCCGCGCGGCGTCATCGCCGAAGGTCGCATCTTCTCGCTGAACGCCGACGGCACCCGCCGGCAGACTTGGACGATCATCAACGGCCGGCCTTCGGGCGACGCGCGTCTGCTCGCCGACGGCGTCGGCGTCGCCCGCGCGAAGTTCGTCGACGGCGAACTTGTGCGCCGAGTGCCCGCCACGGACCGCACCGACTGGTCACAGGGGGCAGGCCTGCGCACCCTGATTCCTTCGCCCTGCCCGCCTGGCCTGGACGGCCACTGGCTCGGGACCGACGAATCCGGCCACGACATTGTGGCGCGTCTCTTCGGCGGCTTCCGGATGCTGCTGCTCGCCGCCGTCATCTTCCTGCCCTGCGTCTACGGCGTCGGCCTCGCCCTCGGCGCCGCGATGGGCTATTTCGGCGGCTGGTTCGACCTCGTCCTGCAGCGCGTGATGGAAATCTGGTCCAACATCCCCTTCCTTTACGCCATCATCTTCCTCGCGAGCCTGCTCGAACCCTCGCTCGCCATCCTCATCCTGATTCTCGTGGCCTTCTCCTGGATCAGCCTCGCCCAGCAGCTCCGCGCCGCGGCCTACCAGGTCTCCGCCCGTGACTTCGTGACCGCCTCGCGCGCCCTCGGCGCCGGCCACGTCCGCATCATCTGGAGCCACATCCTGCCGAACTGCGCGACGGTGATCCTCACCACGCTGCCCTTCAGCCTGCATGGTTTGGTCTTCTCGCTCTCCGCCCTCGACTACCTTGGCTTCGGCCTGCCGCCCACCGAACCCTCGTGGGGCGACCTGCTCCACCAGGCCAAGGAGAACTGGCACGCGTGGTGGATTCTCGGCCCGACGCTCGGCTGCCTCGTCGGCACCATGGTCATGATCAACTTCATCGGCGAAGCGCTCCAGGACGCCTTCGACCTCCGCCGCCAGCAACGATGAGATTCCTCCTCGCCCTCCTCTGCCTCGTCGGACTTGTCCGCGCCGAAACGTATCAGGACTCCGCCCTCCTCGGGCGCGCCCGCGCCGAAACGTATCAGGACCCCAAGGCCAAGGCCTTCTACGAAGCCCATCCCGACTTCTTCCGCTTCGCCAAGCCGGGCGACCTCCCCAAGGATCTCGCCTGGAAGGACGGCTCGGAGCAGAAGGAATTCGCCGATCCGCGTGCGGTCTGCGGCGGCGTGCTGCGTCAGTTCATGTCCTCGACGCCGCCCACGCTGCGACGCGTGGGGCCGAACGCCAACAACGGCTTCCGCGGCGAGCTTTACGACAATAACGACTTCGGCCTGCTCGCGGCCCATCCGAACACCGACGAGGCCATCCCCGCGCTGGCGATCAGCTGGGCGATGTCGGCCGACGGCCTGACGGCCTACTTCCGCCTCGACCCGAACGCGAAGTTCACGGACGGGCAGCCGATCACGGCCGACGACTTCTTCTTCACGTTCTACTTCCACCGCTCTCCTTGGGCGAAGGCCGACTGGTATGCCGACCACTATGCCCGCGAATGGGGCGGCATCACGAAGTTCGACGACCACACGATCGCGATCAGGGCGCCGCGCAAGCGCCCCTACCAGCTCGAGCTCCTCGGCGGCCTGCGGCCGACACCGCGCCAGTTCTTCAAGGACTTCGGCCCCAATTACGAGAAAGCCTACAACGACCGCTTCCAGCCGACCACCGGCCCTTATTACGTCAACCCCGAGGACTTCGTCCGCGAGAAGTCCCTCACGCTGACCCGCGTGACCGATTGGTGGGGCGACCGTCGGAAATATTACAGCCATCGCTTCAACCCCGCCGCCATCCATTACGGCGTGATCCGGGACCTCGACAGCGCCTACAACTCGATGCTGGCCGGCGAGATCGACTTCATGCCGATCATGATGCCGCGCTACTGGTATGGCACCAACGAGAAGAAGGCCTACCAGCAGGGCTACCTCACCAAGGCCCAGTTCTTCAACGACATCCCCCGCCCGCCTTACGGCCTCTACCTCAACACGCAGCGGCCGATGCTGTCCGACCTCAACGTGCGTATCGGCCTGCAGCACGCCACCGACTTCCAGCGGGTCATCGACGGCTTCTACCGCGGCGACTACGAGCGCCTGCAGCAGTTCAGCGAAGGCCTCGGCAAGTTCACCGACCCCTCCATCCGCGTCCGCCGCTATTCGCCGGAGCTGGCCCGCGCCGCCTTCGCCAAGGCCGGCTTCAACCGGACGGGACCGGACGGCATCCTTGCGAACGCGGCGGGCGAACGCCTTTCCTTCCGCCTCACGTTCGACACCTCCGACCGTCGCAAATACCTGGCCACCCTCGTGGAGTCGGCCCGTCGTTGCGGCGTCGAACTTAGGCCCGAGACGCTCGAGCACACCACGATGTATCGCAAGGTCATGGAGAAGAACCATGACATCGTCTTCTGGGCCTGGTCTGTCTCGAGCCGCCTCCCTCAGCTCTGGGAGTCGCATCATGCCGAGAACGCGGTCGAAGTGCTCGCCGACGGACGCAAGATACCGAAGCGCCAGACGAACAACATCACCGGTGTCGACGACCCTGAGCTGTCCAAGCTGATCGACCGTTTCCGCGACGCCACCGAAGAGGACGAGATGATCCGGCTCTCCTTCGCGATGCAGCGCCGCATCCACGACCTGGCGGACTTCATTCCCGGATTCCGCGTGCCTGGTTACCGCATCGCGCATTGGAACTGGGTGAAGTTCCCCGAAGGCTTCGACGTCCGCGCCGCCGAGGATCCCGGCCAACACGGACTCTTCTGGCTCGACCCGGCCCAGCGCGAAGCCGACCTCAAGGATTTCCGCGAAGGCAAGGTGCGCGGCTCGCCGAAGACCGTCATCGAGGACCGTTGGCGGACCGAATGACCGCCGTTCTTCCTTCCCCTTCGCCCCTGCCCGACCTATGTTGAAGCCCATGTCCGCCGAGCCCCTCCTGAAAGTGCAGGACCTCAGCGTCACCTTCCGCAACGGTGACCGGGAGACCGTCGCCGCCCATGGGGTGAGCTACGAGCTGGCCGCCGGCGAGGTCTTGGCGGTCGTCGGCGAATCCGGTTCCGGCAAGTCCGTCACCGCCCTGGCCCTCACCCGTCTCCTGCCCCCCGCGCCCGGCTGCGCCCTCGGCGGTTCCGTCCGCTTGGCCGGCGTCGAACTCCTGACCCTCCCCGAGAACCAGCTCGCCAAGATCCGCGGCGGTTCCATCGCCTACATCTTCCAAGAACCCGGCAGCTCCTTGAATCCGGTCTACACGATCGGCTTCCAGATCGGCGAAGCCATCTCCCTCCATCGTCCGGAGATCAAGGACGTCCGGGCCGAAGTCGTCCGCGCCCTCTCCGAGGTCCACATCAACGACCCCGAACGCGTCGCGGACCAATACCCGCACGAACTCTCGGGCGGCATGCAGCAGCGCGCGATGATCGCCATGGCCCTGGCCTGCGACCCGAAGATCCTCGTGGCCGACGAGCCGACCACCGCGCTCGACGTCACCATCCAGAAGGAGATCATGGACCTGCTCGCCCGCCTCCGTCGCGAGCGCGGCATGAGCATCATCCTGATCACGCATAATTTCGGCATCGTCGCGAACTTCGCCGACAAGGTGCAGGTCATGTGGAAGGGACGCATCGTCGAAAGCGGCCCCGTCGCCCAGGTCATGCGCGAGCAGACCCACCCGTACACCAAGGCGCTGATCGCCTGCATCCCCCGCCTCGGCCAACGCCGCCGTCGCCTCACCACCCTCTCCGAGGAACTCAAGGTCTCCCGATGAGCGAAAACCTGCTCGAAATCAGCGGACTCTCCGTCCACTACCCCGGCCGCGCCGCCTGGTTCTTCCAGAAGGCCGCGCCGAAGAAGGCCGTGGACGATATCTCGTTCGTCGTGCCCAAGGGCAAGACCGTGGGCCTCGTCGGCGAATCCGGCTCGGGCAAGACGACGACCGGCCGCGCCATCGTGAAGCTCGCGCCGCGCACCGCGGGCTCCATCCGCTACCAAGGCCAGGACATCGGCGCGCTCTCGAACGCCGCCTTCCTCCCCTGGCGTAAGAAGATCCAGATGATCTTCCAGGACCCGTACAACTCGCTCAACCCGCGGGCCGATATCCTGAGCATCCTCTCCGAGCCGCTCGAGATCCACTTCCCCGCGATGACCCGCGCCGACCGCGAAGCCCGTTGCGCCGATCTCCTGCGCAGCGTCCAGCTCCCGGCCGAACATCTCCGCCGCCACCCGCACGAATTCTCCGGCGGCCAGCGCCAGCGCATCGGCATCGCCCGCGCGCTCGCCGTGCAGCCCGAGCTCATCATCTGCGACGAGCC
>JBDKKH010000034.1:0-5338 GCA_039796215.1 Verrucomicrobiota bacterium | reverse complement strand
TTTGCACTTTTGCAAGCGGCTACGCCGCCCCTCCGGCGTGCGGCCTCCCTTGCCCACGTGTCAACGTGTCAACCTGCCAGCTAGTCCTGCCTCGTTCTGTTCAACTAAGCCTCTGGGCCTCCGAGCCTCTCGTTCGCTCCGGTCTCCGGTTCCCCTTTGAGCCCGGCCTCTCCCTATACTCGATACTCTCGCATCTCCCCCTTGCCCACGTGTCCACGTGCCAGCTTGCCCCCTGAACCAAAATGCCCTCCCACCGCCCGCTTTTCACTTCGCGTGAACTGACCGTGATGATCCTCGCGGGGCTCATCCTCGTCCTCGCGCCGCTGGGGTGGGGCGGAGCTGTGCTTTGGACGGTGTGCGCGGGATTAGGTTTCGCCGCCGCGGCTTTCTGCGCCGTCTTTGCCGAGGCCCGGGCTCAGCGCGTGGTGATGGGCCTTTCGTTCGCCGGCCTGCTGGCCGCGCTCACGTTCGCCGCCCAGGCGGGACATGCGCCGCTGACCCATCGTTGGCTCGATACCGTCTGCTTCCCCGTGGCGCTGCTCGCCGGCTCGTCGCTCGCCTGGTTCCTGCTCTCTCGCGACCTGGTCTCGCGTCCGGCCGCGGAAGCCCGGGCCGAGCTCTTTCGCTCGGTGCCTTTCTGGGCGGGCGTGGCGCTGTTCGGCTATTTCGCGATCCAGGACATCAATGCCTGGGGTATCGTGGTGGATCGCGAGGCTTTCTGGCGGGCCCAAGGCATGCCCGGGATCGACGTCGGCAAGTTCGACGTGCGGCTGCAGCCTTATATCAGCTGGCTCCCTTCGGGCTTGAACGCGCCGTTCTCCGCTTCGGAGACGAGCCAGGCCCCGATGAACGCCTGGCGCCTGATGATGATCCTGGGGGCGCCGTGGCTGTTGTTGCTGGCCTTGTGTCACGGCCTGCGCCGCCGGCGCGCCTACGTGGTGCTTGGCTGGATTTCCGTCCTCGCGGCCTGCGCTCACGGCGCCTTCGGGTTCCTGAACCAATTGTCTTACGGCACGATCCTCGGCTATCCGGTCCCCGTTAACACCACCTGCTTCGGCACGTTCATGAGCCGTAACCACGCGGGGGTATACCTTTATCTCCATGCGGCCCTGGCTTTGGGGCTGACCTTCTGGCATGTGCGACGGGCGGGCGAGAGCTCGCTGCAGGGCGGACCTCACCTCATCGCGGCTTTCTTCGCGTTCGCCTTGGCGCTCAATGTCGCGCTGACCAACAGCGTCGCCGGCACGGTCGCCGCCCTGGCTTTGCTCGTCGTGGCCCCGGCCTGGGCGTATTTCTACGGCTTCCCGGAGTCGCGTGGTTCGCGCCGCCGCATCCTGCTCGTCACCGGGGCGGCGTGCATGCTCGCCTTCGCCGCCGTCTTCGTGACGGCCGACCTCAATTCGCTCGGCGACCGTTTCAAGATGAAAGCCGCCCAGTTTCAGGCCACGAAACAAGACGACCGCGCGCCCTTGCGTCGTGCGACCTGGGCCCTGGCGACCGAAGGCGGCTGGCAGGGTAGGGTGTGGGTGGGCTATGGCGCCGGCGCGTTCCGCTGGGTCTCGCCGCCCTATCAGGCGCAGCAGAAAGAACTGCAGCGGGACGGCCGGCTATTTTATCGGGCGCTGCATGCCCATAATGACTGGCTCGAGATGCTCGCCGATTGGGGCATCGTCGGATTGCTGCCGGTGCTCGTCGGTCTGGCGTGGCTCGTTCAGCGGCTTGGCCGCGCGCTCCGCCCGGGACATCCGGAGACCTATCCGCTCGCCCTGGTGCTGATGCTCCTCGGCCTCCATGCCACGCTCGACCTCCTTTTCTGGTTCACGCCGCTGATGTTCGCCGCCGCTTTCGTCCTCGCCGCGATGACGATCTGGACGGACCAATCTTCGGCTGAACAGGACCGCGAGGCACTCTGATTTTGCGCCAGATCGTCCAGCACCTCGGCTCGGGTCGCACCGAGCTCCTCGACGCGCCCGCTCCGGGTCCGCGTCGCGGCCGCCTGCTCGTCCGCGCCTCGTGTTCGCTCGTCTCGCTCGGTACGGAGCGGATGCTGGTCGAGTTCGGCCGCGGAAGCTGGCTGAGCAAGGCACGCCAGCAGCCGGAGAAATTCCGCGCGGTCCTCGCCAAGATTCGAGCCGAAGGATGTTTCACGACGCTCGCCGCGGTCCGCAGCAAGCTCGCGCAGCCGATCCCGCTGGGCTACTGCCACGTGGGCCAGGTGCTCGATGCCGGCGAGGTCGCCGGTTTCGCGACCGGCGACCGGGTGGTCTCCAATTCGCCGCACGCCGAGGTGGTCTCGGCCGATCCTGCCTTCGCCGCGCGGATCCCCGCGGCGGTCTCCGATGAGGAGGCGGCGTTCACGCCGCTCGCGGCGGTGGCGCTGCAGGGGTTGCGTCCGATCGACGCCCGGCCGGGCGACACGGTCGTGGTGATGGGCCTCGGGCTCATCGGCCAGCTGGCCGTGCGTCTCCTCCGCGCCCGAGGCGTCACCGTGGTGGGCGCCGACCCGGATGCGGGCAAGCGCGCCGATGCCCGGCGCGGGGGCGCCTTGGTGGCCGACGATCCATCGGCGCTGTCTGGGCTGGTCTCCGGCGGCGCCGCCGGCGTGCTCATCACGGCGAGCACGCCTTCGAGCGAGCCCGTCAACCAAGCCGCGCGCCTCTGCCGTCGCCGCGGCCGCGTCGTCCTCGTGGGCGTGACGGGGCTGACGTTGAACCGTGCCGACTTCTACGCGAACGAGGTCTCGTTCCAGGTCTCCCGGTCCTATGGTTCGGCGGACCCGGCTGATCCCTCTTCGGCGCGCGCGAACTTCGACGAAGTCCTCGCGCTCATGGCCTCAGGCGCGCTCGAAGTCGGCGACCTGCTCACCGCCCGTCATCCGTTCGCCGAAGCCCCGCGTCTCTATGACGACCTGCGTCGCCCCGGCGCTTACGGATTGCTGCTCGCCTACGACCCGCCGGCTTCGGCGCTGCGACGCTCGCAGGGCGAAGTTCCGGCTCAGGCCGTCTTTCCCTCCGCGGTCATCGGCTGTGGCAATTATGCCGCCCGCGTCCTCGTCCCGGAGCTCCGTCTGCTGGGCGTCCCTCCTGCGGCCACTGTCTCCGCGCAAGGGCTGACGGCTCGCCTGCTGGCCGGCGAGCACGCGCTCGCCACGACCGATGTCAGCAGGGTGTGGGCCGACCAAGTTCTGGCTGCGGTCTTCATCGCGACCCGTCATGACGAGCATGGCGAACTCGCCCGCGCCGCGCTTCGCGCCGGCAAGCATGCGTGGGTGGAGAAACCGCTCGCGCTCACGGAGAGCGATCTCGACGCCACGCTGGCGGTCGCCCGGACGGCTTCGTCGGTCCTCGCCGTCGGGTTCAACCGTCGCTTCGCGCCGCTCGCGGTCCGTCTCCGCGCCGCGCTCGCCTCCCAATCGGGTGCGCGCCGTTTCACGGTCGAAGTGAACGCCGGCCGGCTGCCGTCAGATCATTGGACGCTCGACCCGAGGCAGGGCGGGGGCCGCATCGTCGGCGAGGCCTGCCATTTCGTCGACCTGCTGCGCTTCCTCTCCGGCAGCGCCATCGTCGCGGTCCGTTGCCTGTCACGCGATACCGACGGCCAGGACGGCGGCCGCTTCGAGCTCGTGTTCGCCGACGGCGACGTCGCTGAGCTGGCTTATCGCACCGACCTTCCCGCGCACCTGCCCAAAGAGCGCATCGCGGTCGCGGGCGAGGGTTGGTCCGCGGAGATCGACAACTGGCGCGCGCTCCGCTCGACCAACCTGCCTGGTGCGTCCGCCTGGCCGGCTTGGCTCGGCGGTCCTGCCCGCGGCAAAGGCCACGCCCAGGCGCTCGCGGCTTTCATCGCCGCCGCCCGCGACCAAGCCCCCGCCCCGGTCTCGCTGGATGAGATCGCGGAAGTCTCGCGCTGGAGTATCCGGATGCAGGGGATGGTGCGAAGCTAGAGGCCCGGAGGCGCAGTTGACCCGTTGATCAGTTGATCGGTTGGCCAGGGCGTCAAGGAATGCACCCGTTCGCCGCAGGGCGAACGAAGGGTAGGGGCGTGGCTCCGCCGCGCCCTCCGATGCAAGGGCGTGATAAATCACGCCCCTACCTTCTGGTGTCGGGACACATATTCTCAGGTGGCAGGTGGCAGCCCCAGGTGGCGGGTGGCAGGATGCCCGAACGTTTCTCTTCGCCGATTAACCGAGCCTCTGAGCCTCTAACGTTTTCCCGCCACCTGCCACCCGTGCCCGTCACCCGTCACCTGAAGTTGGTTCTGCCTTTGCGCCGCTCTCCGCCGGCCAACCGGCCAACTGATCAACCGATCAACTCATGGCCGCCTCTTGCTGAGCCTCCGAGCCTCTGGTCAACTAAGCCTCTAGTTTTACCAATCCATTCAGCCCTCCACGCAGTCCTCTATTCTGTCATCAATTCAGTCCTCCACTCTTCCCAAGCATGCCCTCCCTCGCCCTCATCACCGGTTCTTCCCAAGGACTCGGACTGACTTTGGTCCGCCGTCTGCTCGCGGAAGGCTGGATCGTGCACGGCTTCGCCCGCGGATCGCAGACGCTCGCCCACGAGCGCTTCACCGCTCACGCCGTCGATGTCACCGATGAGTCCGCGGTCCGCGCGGCGGTGGGCGTCATCGCGGCCGCGGGCCGGATCGACCTGCTCGTCAACAACGCCGGCGCGGCCTCGATGAACGCCTTGCTGCTGACTCCGGCCGAGACGGCCGACCGGCTCATGCGCGTCAATTATCTGGGGGCTTTCCATTGCCTGCAGGCCGTCGGCAAGGTGATGGTCCGCCAGCGCGGCGGCCGCATCGTCAATCTCACCACCGTCGCCGTCCCGCTCGCACTTGAAGGAGAGGCCGCCTACGTCGCCAGCAAGGCGGCGGTCGAAGCGCTCACCCGGGTCGCGGCCAAGGAACTCGCTCCTTCGGGGGTCATCGTCAGCGCGGTCGGTTTCGGGCCGCTCGATACCGCCCTGACTCGCGGGGTGCCCCGCGACCGGCTCGCAGCCTTGAACGCGCAGCTCGGCCTCGCCGCTTCGCCGACGTTGGATGAAGCCGCCGATTTCATCCTCACGCACGTCCGCTCAGCTGAAGCCGGGAGCATTGATTATTTAGGGCGGGTGAATGAGAGGCCCGGAGGCCCGGAGGCTTAGTTAATCAGGCCAATTCAACGCTCAAAGGGAGACCGGAAACCGGAAAGTATGCTGCGGGTATTCTCCTGAAGGTGACGGGTGACGGCCATCGGGGCATCAGCCTTTCGGGATCCAGCAGTTCAGCCTTCGGCAGCCGGCTCCAGGTTCCTGCGGCTGATGGCCGAAAGACCGATTCCTGAGTCGCCGACACC
>JBDKKH010000033.1:0-2788 GCA_039796215.1 Verrucomicrobiota bacterium | reverse complement strand
GGGCGAAGTTGTACTCCGGCACGGGCGAAGGCAGCGACCACTCGAGGGTGCGGCCGTCCCACGGGTCGTTGCCGCACTTCTTGCCGCGGAAGGCGGTCCAGACGAGGTTGCCGAAGACGATCACCACGCCGATGCCGAGGACGTAGGCGCCGATGGTGGCGACGAAGTTCCAGGTCTCCCAGCCGTTGCCGGCATGGTAGGTGTGCGTGCGGCGGGGCTGGCCGGCCAGGCCGAGGTAGTGCATCGGACCGAAGGCGAGGTTGAAGCCGAGGATGACGAGGGCCGAGCCGAGGTAGGCGACCGGCGCGTTCGGCATGCGACCGAAGATCTTGGGGAACCAGAAGTAGAGGCCGGCCATGAGGCCGAGGAGCACGCCGCCGAGCAGCACGTAGTGGAAGTGCGCGATGACGAAGTAGCTGTCCTGCTGCTGGGAGTCGGCGGGCGCCGAGGAGTGCATGACGCCGGAGAAGCCGCCGCACATGAACATCCAGATGAAGCCGAGGGCCAGGACCATCGGCGGGGTGAAGCGGACGCGTCCGCCCCAGATGGTGCCGAGCCAGTTGAAGATCTTCACGCCGGTCGGGACGGCGATGGCCATCGTGAGGAGCGAGAAGGCGGCGGTGGGCACGGGGCCGAGGCCGGTGGTGAACATATGGTGGCTCCAGACGGCGAAGCCGAGGAAGCCGATGACGGCGCCCGAGAAGACGATGATGGGGTAACCGAAGAGCGACTTGCCGGTGAAGGTCGGCAGGACTTCGGAGACGATGCCCATCGCCGGCAGCACGAGGATGTAGACCTCGGGGTGGCCGAAGATCCAGAAGAGGTGCTGCCAGAGGACGGGCTGGCCGCCGGCCGAAGGATTGAAGAAGTTGGCGCCGAAGGCGCGGTCGAACATCAGCTCGATCAGGGCGACGGTGATCGCCGGGAAGGCGAGGATGATGAGCACCGAGGTGACGAGCGTCATCCAGGTGAAGACGGGGAGGCGCATCATGGTCATGCCCTTGGCGCGCATGTTGATGATGGTGCAGATGAAGTTGAAGGAGGCCGCCAGCGAGGCGACGCCGAGGATCTGGATGCCGATGATCCAGAAGTCGGTGCCGACGCCGGTGAAGCGCAGGGCCTGGCCGTTCTGGCCGAAGGTGCTCGAGAGCGGGGCGTAGCTGAACCAGCCGTTGGCCGGCGCGAAGTCGGTGTAGACGAGGGCCTTGTGCCAGGCGAAGCCGTCGAACCAGCCGGCGAGGTGGCCGAACTCGAAGAGCCAGGAGGCGTTCAGCACGAAGGCGCCGAAGACGAACGTCCAGAGCGAGAAGGCGTTGAGGCGCGGGAAGGCGACGTCGCGGGCGCCGACCTGCAGGGGCACGAGGAAGTTGAAGAACGCGGCGGAGAGCGGCATGACTCCGAGGAAGATCATCGTGGTGCCGTGCATGGTGAACAGCTGGTTGTACATGCGCGCGGTGACGAAGTCGTTGTCGGGGCGGGCCAGCTGGGTGCGGATGGCGAGGGCTTCGACGCCGCCGATCAGGAAGTACAGCATCGCGAAGGCGCCGTACATGATGCCGATCTTCTTGTGGTCGACCGTCGTCAGCCAGTCGATCAGGCCGGTGGCCCGGTCAGGGCGGTACAGGCCGAGGTCGCTGCGCTCGGGCGCCAGCTCGGTCTTGCTGGCGACGGCGGCGTGGTGGGAATCGTGGGACATTGGATTGAAGGGAGGAGAGAAGATTACTTGAGGGTGAGGAGGTACTCGGCGAGGCAGTCGAGCTCCTCGGCGGTGAACTTCTGGTTGGTCTCGCGCAGGCCGGCCACGTTGAACATCTTGTAATAGTGCATACGGTTGCCGGGCTTGACGTCCTTGGTCGGGACGCCGTCGGCGCCGTGGGCGACGCCGGAGGAGCCGATCCACTTGACGAGGTTGGCCTTGAGCGTGGCCGGATCGACGGGCACCGAGGACTCGGTGTTGCCGGTCTTGGCTTCGAGCGCGCGCTGGGCGACGATGTCGCGGTTGTCGAGCCAGGCGCCGGCGAGGGACTTGCGCGAGGCGAGGTGCGTGAGGTCGGGGCCGAAGGCGCCGGCGCCGAAATGGCCGCCGACGTTGTGGCACATGACGCAGCTCTTGGCGGCGAACAGCGCCTTGCCCTGCTCGGCCTTGGTGCCGGCGGCGACCGGCGCGGCCGGAGACTTCTGCTTCTCGACCCACTTGGCGAAATCCTCGGGCTCGAGGACTTCGACGCGGAAAAGCATGTAGGCGTGGGAATCGCCGCAGAACTCGGCGCACTGGCCGTAGTAGTGGCCGGTCTGGTCGGCCTGGATCCACATGTGGTTCTTGCGACCGGGCATGAGGTCGACCTTGCCGGCGATCTTGGGCACCCAGAAAGAATGGATGACGTCTTCCGAGCGGAGGTTGATGCGCACGGCCTTGCCCTTGGGGATGACGAGTTCGTTGGGGACGGAGTGCTTGGCGTCGTTGGTCAGGCCGAGCTGCGGGTATTCGAAGCGGAACCACCACTGCTTCCCGATCACGTCGACTTCGAGCACCTGCTCGGCGACCGACGGGGCGTAATGCTCGACGCCGCCCTGCACGCGCGGATACCAGACGGAAAGCTTGGACGTCGGGACGGACTCGGCCGGGACGTCATCGGTGTACCAGATGGCGCTGAGCGTCGGCACGGCGATGATGACGAGGGCGCCGATGGAAGCGGTGATCAGGCCGATCTCGATGAGAGGATTGCCGTGGCCTTCCTCGACGATGGCAGGCTTGTTTTCGTCGCCGGGTCGGGCGCGATATCTGATC
>JBDKKH010000032.1:0-4901 GCA_039796215.1 Verrucomicrobiota bacterium | reverse complement strand
CGCGCGGTGCAGGGCGAGCTCATCTTCGTCGATCCCGCCGACGGCACCCGCCAGCCCGTCGCCCTGCCCGCCTCGGCCGAAGCCGACCTGCTCACCCAGGCCGAGACGCTGGCCGCGCACGCCGAGAACCGGCGGGCCAGCCACGCCCGGCTCCTCGGGCTCCCGGACCGTCTGCCCTTCAAGGAGCCGCGGCCCGAGTGGCTCCAGTGCTGCGCCGACCTGGATCAGGCCGGCCTCGATTCGCCCACGCGCCTGCTCGTCGCGCCGACCGGCTTCGGGAAGACCTCCGCCGCGCTCCGCCACGCGCTCGGCCTCCTGCGCGGCGGCCGGGCCGGCCGGCTGCTCTACCTCACCGGCAAAGGCACCGGCCAGCTGCAGGTGCTCGCCGAGCTCCGCCGCCTCGCCCGCAAGGGCGAACTGCGCGCGCTCGTCCTGCGCCCGCGCGCCGAACACGAAGTCGAAGGCATCACCGACGACCCCGAGCAGATCCGCCGCAACTGGGCCAACGCGAAGATCGACCCCCAGCACCTGCTCGAGGAAGCCGCCGACCTCCGCCGCGTCCGCGAGATCGGCCGGCTCGCCGGCGTGCCGCCGTGGGACATCACCAAGGCGATGCTCGCGCATGCCGACGTCGTCATCTGCGACTACAACTACGTCTTCTCGCCCCGCAACCGCGCGGCGCTCGAGACCGTGCCCGGCTGGGCGACCAGCGACGCCGTGCTCGTGGTCGACGAGGCCCACAACCTGCCCGACCGCGCGGCGGAATGTCTCTCGCTGCGCGACGACGCGCAGGCCGCGGCGGACTTCGCCTTCACCCTCGACCGTTTCCGCGCGCCCGAAGCCTGGTGCCGGACCGCCCAGATGTGGGCCGACTTCCTCGGCCGGCTCCCCAAGGCCGACGCGCTCTCGCCCGATGACCGCGTCGAGGCGATGGCCATCGCCGAAAGGTTGTCGGTCCTCGCGGCCGAGCATCCCTTCAACACCGACGACCTGCCCGACGCCGCGAAGCAGGCCGTGTGGAACGCCGCCGCCTGGTCGGACCGCCTCGAGGCCGCCGACCTCGGCTGGCTGCTCTGGTCGCCCAAGCCCGGCCTGCTCAGCCTGGACTGCCTGTCCGCGGCCAAGGCCACCGGCGAGCGCCTGCGCGGCTTCGGCCACGCCTTGCTGATGACCGCGACGCCTGGGCCGCGCGGCTCGCTGGCCGCGGACTGCGGCCTCGACGGCGACCACCTGGTCACCGTGCACGCGCTCGCGCCTTGGCGGCAAGGCGCCTACGCCGTGGCCATCGACGGACGCGTGGACACGCGCCTCAAGACCCGCGACGGGCACCTCGCCCGCAGCGCCGCCGCCTTGCTCCGCCTGTCCCAGGCCGGCGCCGTGGCGGCTTTCTTCCCCTCGTACAAATACGCCGAGGCCGTCGTGAAAGAAGTGCGCGACCTCGAGCCCAAGGCCGACGTCGCCCTCCAGCCGCGCGGACTCGGGCCCGTCGGCACGGCGCGGTTCGTGGAGGATTCGCTCAACCGCTACACCATCCTTTGCCTGATCCTCGGCGGCTCGCTCGGCGAAGGCGTCGACATGCTCGGCGGACGCATCCGTTCGGCGGTGGTCATCGGCCCCGCGCTGCCCGAGGTCAACGCCCTGCAGGAAGCCCGGCGGAAGATGTTCGCCGAGGCCGGCGCGGAGGACGCCTTCTCGCTGGCCTACATCCGTCCCGGCATGCGCAAGGTCAACCAGGCACTGGGACGGCTCGTGCGCGCGCCCGGGCACACCGCCCGGGTGCTCCTGCACTGCCGGCGGTTCGCCGACGAAGCCTACCGGAACCTGCTGTCGACCGAATACGGCGACCCGCAGGTGCTGGCGGACGACGACGAGTTCGTCAGCTGGACGACGCGCAGCTGATCAGACGCGCGCGATGACGCGGGCGGCCGGATAGCGGATCTTCTTCAGCGAGGCGTACTTGTCGCCCGCGGAGCGGTAGCCGACCGCGCAGGCCACGACGGCTTCGTAACCGGTGCCCTTCAGGCCGAGGATCTCGGTGTAGGCGGCGGGGTCGATGCCTTCGAGCGCGCAGGTGTCGACCGCGAGGGCCGCGGCGGCGCCCATCAGCTGGCCGAGGGCGATGTAAAGCTGGCGGGCGGCCCATTCCTTCTGGGTGGCGGCGTCCTTGCCCTTGACCACGCCGCCGATCATCATCTGGCGATAAGGCTCGAGCGCGGCGGGGTCGGCCTGACGCTCGGCGACCATCTGTCCGAAGAAATCGTCGACGTCCTTCTCCGTGACTTCGGTGCGGCGGGCGAACACCACGAGATGGGAGGCGTCGGTGACCTGCGTCTGGTTCCAGGAGACCGGGCGGAGCTTGGCGCGGACGGCCGGGTCATCGACCACGATGAATTTCCAAGGCTGCAGGCCGAAAGAGGAAGGCGTCAGGCGGAGGGACTCCTCGAGCGCGGCCCATGTCGCGTCCGGCAGCTTGCGGGTGTCGAAGGCCTTGGTGGCGTAACGCCACTCGAGGGAGGCGAGGAGCTGGGCGGGCGTCAGGGCGGCGTTCATAGGAGCCCCAAGACAACCCCGCCCCGCCCGGTTGTCAAATCACGCGGGCGAAAGCACGCCGCCGGAGAGGACCAGGCGACGCGACGCCCGCTCGGCGAACTCGCGGCTGTGCGTCACCAGGATCAGGGCCGCGCCGCGGTCGGCGACCACGCCCAGCAGCAGGTCCATGATCTCCGCCCCCGTGCGTTCGTCGAGATTGCCGGTCGGCTCGTCGGCGAGGATCACCGAAGGCCGGTTGACCAGCGCGCGGGCGATGGCGACGCGCTGGCATTCGCCGCCGGAGAGTTTCGCCGGAAGATGTTCGAGGCGCGCGCCGAGGCCGACCTGCGTGAGCAACGCACGGGCGGCTTCCTCCGCCGCGGCGACGGGCGTCCCGACGATGCGCGCGGCCAGCGCGACGTTCTCCAGCGCCGTCAGTTCCGGCATCAGCTGGTAATTCTGGAAGACGAAACCGACGCCACGGCCGAGCGAGGCGCGAGGGGCCACCAGGCCCGCGCCCGGCGCCAGGATGCGGACTTCGCCCGCGTCGGGCTGGTCGAGCCCGCCGAGCTGCTGCAGCAAGGTCGTCTTGCCGGAGCCGGACGAGCCGCGGATCGAGACCGACTCGCCGGCGAAGACCTCGAGCGAGACGTCCTTCAGCACCGGCAGCGGGCCGGCCGGCGAAGCGAAGACCTTGGCGAGGCCGCGGGCCCGGAGGACGACGTCAGGCATCGCGCATGGCCTCCGAGGGTTTGCGGGCCGCGGCCCAGCACGCGGGCACCAGGCCGGCGAGGGTCGTGGTCAGCAGCGTGAACGCGGCGGCGATGACGAAGTCCGCCGCGTCGTAATGCAGCGGCACCTTCGAGAACTGGTAGATGTTGGCGACCATGTCGCCCGACCCGAAGAGCCCGTTGATCGTGCCCAGGATGCCGTCGCGGAAGGAGAGGATCGCCCAGGTCAGCCCGAAGCCCAGCGCCGTGCCCAGCGCGCCGATCAGCAGGCCCTGCAGGCCGAAGAGCGCCACCATGCGGGCGCGCGTCGCGCCGAGCGCGGCCAGGACCCCGATCTCGCGCGAGCGCCGGATGACGGCGGAGAAGAGCGTGCTGCCGATGGAGAACGAGGCTACCAGCGTGATGATGAACATCAGGAAGAAGAGCATCGTCTTCTCGAAGCGGATGGCCTCGAGGAAGTCCTTCTTGAAATCCTGCCACGGGCGGAAGCGCAGGCCGGGATGGGCGGCGGCGAGCTCGGCGGCGACCGCGGGGGCGCGCGCCGGATCCTTCAGCCGGAGCGTCAGGCCGTGGGCGCGCGGGCCCAGGTTCCAGAGTTCGCGGAAGCGGCGCAGCGGGATGAGGGCCGCGGCGTTGTCGACCTCCGTGAAACCCGTGGCGATCACCGCGCAGACTTCGAATTCGGCCGGCAGCGGCGCCTTGCCCTTCTCGGCCAGCTCGGCCATGGCCGGCGACCAGAGTTCGATGCGATCGCCTACGCGCACGCGCAGGGCGCGGGCCAGGCCGTAGCCCAGGATCACGCGGCCGTCGTCGAGGTCGTCGAAGCTGCCGCCGACCACGTAGCGGCGGGCCGGCTGACCGGGGTCGGCCGGGTCGATGCCGCGCGTCAGGGCGACGGCCGAGAAATCGCCCTGGCGGGCGAGCGCCGGACCTTCGGCGTAAGGGGCGGCCGAGGCGATCTCCGGGCGGGCGGCCAGGCGGTTCGCCAGCGCCTCCGGCTGCTCGAGCGGGGCGGCGGCGAGGACCTGGCAGTCGCCGAAGGATTCGCGGATGCGGAGGCGGTGCTCCTCGCCGAAGCCGTTCATCACCGTCTGCACCACCAGCAACGAGGCCACGCCCAGGCCCACGCCGAGGATCGACACCGTCGCGAACGCCGGGAAGCGCTTACCGGGCGGGAAGAGCTGGCGGAGGGCGAGATGGAGGAACCAGGGCAAGGGAAAGGGCTCAGGCCTGCGCTTCGGGGGCGAGCGTCGGGAAGAGGATCACGTCGCGGATGTTGGCCGCGCCCGTCAGCAGGATCACCAGGCGGTCGATGCCGATGCCCAGGCCGCCCGCGGGGGGCATGCCGTGCTCGAGCGCGAGGAGGAAGTCCTCGTCGATCTTCTGGGTCTCGGCGCCCGCCTGGATCTCCAGCATCCGGCGCTGCACGCCGGGGTCGTTCTGCTCCGAGTAGGCCGGGGCGATCTCCTGGCCGTTGATGCAGAGCTCGAAGACGTCGATGGTCGAGTCGTCGGCGAGCGTGACCTTGGCGAGCGGGCAGAGCTCCTTCGGGATGTGCGTCACGAAGGTCGGCTGGATGAGGCCGGGCTCGATGAGCTTGCCGAAGACCTCGTTGGTGACCTCGAAGTCCTCCCAGTCGGC
>JBDKKH010000031.1:0-6376 GCA_039796215.1 Verrucomicrobiota bacterium | reverse complement strand
CGCGTAACGGATTTTCATGGGTTTGTTTAAGGGCTTCACGATGAAAACACCGCCATGCGGACGGAGTTTCAAGGGTCTCATTATTTATGACAGGCCGCCTGGCTGACGTCCCTGCGCCGTTGGTTAAGGTGATCGTCATGACTCCTCTCTTGGTGCATTTGCCACATGATTCGACCCTCATCCCGCCCGACGAGCGGGCTGACTTCCTGCTCCCTGATGACGAGCTTGCTCGCGAAAGCCTGCGGCTGACCGACGCCCATACGGCGGACCTCTACGCCGAGGGCTGTCCGTCGGACGATTTCCTGCGCGCTCCGGTCTCCCGCCTGGTCGTCGACGTCGAACGCTTCGCCGACGACGATCGTGAGCCGTGCGCGCGCATCGGCATGGGCGCCACCTATGTGCGCACGTGCGAGGGCCGACCTCTGCGCGCGCTCACGCCGGCCCGACGAGAGGAACTTATGCGGAGATATTACTGGCCCCACCATCACGCGCTCGAGGCGGCGGCGACGGAGCGACTGGCCAGGTTCGGCCGGTGCGTTATCTTGGATGCGCATTCCTATCCGACCGGTCCGCTGCCGACCCAGTCCGCCTTCGGTCGCTCACCCGAGATCGGTATCGGCACGGAAGCCATGCATACCCCGCCGGAATTATGCCGTTGGGCGGAGGACTTCTTTCGGGTCCGGGGCTTTGACGTGGGTCTCGACACGCCGTTCAGCGGCGCGATGGTGCCGCGCCGATATTTCGGACACGACCCGCGGGTTCAGTCCCTGATGATCGAGGTACGCCGCGATCTCTACATGGACGAGGCCACGGGCGAACGCCACGAGGGTTTCGACTGGATGCGCCGTTCCCTGACGGATTTCCGGAAGGCACTCGTCGTGAGGTCCGCGGCGCTCGGCCCGGAATAGCCTCCGTGTCGCGGCTTATTCGAACCGGATCGGCGCCGTCGGCACGGGCGCCGGTGCGCCGTTGCCGTTTTCGCGTGAGACGCCTCCGCGGCCAGTGACGCCCGGCTGGGCGACGTCGGCGACGGCGGGCGCAGTGGCGGCCTGCTGGAGCATCCGGATGCCGCGACTACGCATCGTCGCCAATTCGTCCATGATGCCTTGCTTCTGGTCGTCGGTGGCGGAGCGATATTGGTTCTCGAGTTCGCGCATGCGGCTCCAGTTGGCCCGGAATTCCTCGTTCGCCATGCTGGCGCGGAAAGCTTCGCCGATCTTCTGGCGATCGCCTCCGAACATCTCTTCGACGGCCTTGCGGCCGTCTTCGCGCCAGGTGGCGAACTTGGCGTCGAGCTCTGCGATGGGCTTGGACGGCTTCACGAGGTCTTTTTCCGAGACCTCCGTGCCGACGTCTTCCTTGCGGCTGAGGTTGAGCGTCTTGGGGGAGCGCGGCTTCACGGGTTCGGTGGTGGTCGTGAGCTTGGTCACGGGAGACACGGTCTTCGGGGCCGTGTTTTTCACGACGGGCACGTCATCGGTCTGGGTCCACTGGTAGACCGCATAAGCGCCATAGGCCAAGGCGGGCAGGGCGACGAAAGCGAGGGTGCGGGGCAAGGACATGGTGATGTTTGTATGGGTTTTAACTCCGTGACCAAGGCGAAGTTTCCGGTTCCGCCCGTCGGGCGTCTCCGTCAGGCGCGAGGACCACTTTCAGCCTGTTTTTTGACGTGTTCCATGACCCGGCGCTGGACCATGCGGACGATCGCCTCGGTCCACAGGTTCCAGTAAGAGGCTGGAGCGATGTTCAGGAGGTAATGGCTTTCGCCGACCAGCCGGGTGCGTCCGTCCGGCAGCGCGGTGAGTTTGAAGCCCCCGTCTAGGCTCGCGTACGCGCTGTGGATGTGGGTCGTGTCAATCGTGTGTCCGAAGAAGCCCTTCTCGCGCATCGAGGGAGGGGTTGAAAGCACCTTGAAGCGGAGTTCCTGTCCCGGTTTCCAGACCGTGACGACCTCGGGCATGTCGCCGGTGCTGAGCTTACAGAGTCGGGCCGCGCCGACGCCTTGTCCGTCGGTGGTCGTGCCGGTCGGATGGGCGACGCCGAACCGGAACAGCAGGTTGTCGTCCGCGGCCGGGAGGTCACGGATGTCGTGCAGCTCCGCCCAGACCCGCGCGACGGGGGCGTCGATCACGATCTCGCTCGAAGCCGAGGCTTCCAGCGGAGCCGGCGGGTTCCATCCCTCCAGCCCGACCATCGCGACGATCGCAAGCCAGGCTGCCGACTGCAGCGTGCCGTCGGCGACGCGCTGCTTGGCGAAGAAGAAGCCGGTGACCACGCCGAGAAAAGCCAGGAACGCCCCGAAAGGCGCCGCCATGATGACGCAGACGATGCCCTCCATCAGCGAGGCGCAGAGGATGAGGATGACGGCTCCGATGAGCGTCATCCCCGCGCCGACGGCCTGACCGAACGTGCCTCCGGCCCGCCGGATGATCACGCCGCTGCTGACGCCCGTGGCGAAGGGAAGTCCGGCGAAGATCGCGACGCCGAAGTAGCCGCCGGTCTGCTTCAGGCCGAAGGGGATCCACCCGAGGTCGGCAAGCTTGTCGAAGCCCCAGGTCAGTGCCCCGCAGGCCGTCGCGGCGAGGATGAAGGGCACGACGAGACGTCCGGCGACGACCGTCGGGTCGGCGGAATCCTTTTCGGACTCCTCGCCCGAGGCGGCCAGCCAGAGCGCGAGGCCCGCTCCGGCGAACGGGACATGGATGAGCAACCCGATCAGGGGCGGAAAACTCCAGCCGAGCACCGCCGCCCGACGCGCCGCGACATAGGAGGCCGTCAGCGCCAAGAGGCCGAGGAGGAGGCCCGCTAGGCCGACGAAGATGAGCCGGTCCAGTTGGTCGTAAGGGAATCCGTAGATATCTTCTTCCGGCAGGACCCTGAGCACCAGCACTGCTTGGGCGAACGCCCAGGCTGGCAACATCAATAGGATCGTCTGGAGGCGGCTGGGGTGTTTGAGCATGGGGGAGGGTGGCTTAGGAGAAGAGCAGGCGCATCCATGTCCGGGAATAGGGCAGGGCGAGATGTTCGAGGCGGGCGGCGAGGAAGGCGGCCTCGATTTCTTTCTCGGGGTGTCCGTCGAGGAGCTTGGCGCCTTCGAGTTCGCGCCTTCCGCGTCGGGCGGCGTCCTGCACCTGCGCATGCTTGACCAGGTGCGCCCCCATCAGGATCACGGCGAGGAGCGAGAAGCCCGCCCCGGCCCAGAGCACGCGTCCCTTGCCCGCGAAGGCGAGCATGACGATGAGGACCGGCCAGGCGTTTCCCCAGAGGATCATGAACGAATCCCATGAAGCCAGCCCGCCGAGCTGGCGGTCCCGGTGCTGGAGGGCGTGCCCCGCCAGACGCGCCGCCCGGGCGACATCGAAAAGCCGCTGGCTGGCATAGGTGTCCGGCGAAAGTTTGATCGCCGGTTCGAAGGCGGAATAGAAATCCGTGACCGCCAACGAGCTCTCGTCGACATCGACCTGCGGGATCTCGCCGCGCAGGAGGATGACGCGCGCGGCCTGCGCCCCGGTGACGCCCCGGACGAGGAGGATGCGTCCGTATTGCTTCTCCAGCCGGCGGACGCGCCACCAAGCCCACCAGGGGAGCCCCAGGGCGAAGACGCCTGCCAGGCAGAACAGCAGCAAGATCTTCAGCTCCGGATTCATGCGATGCTTGGAACCTGCCGATTGCGGGGGCCGCTTCAAGCCATACCTAGGCGGACATCGTATGAGGGTGATAAGCCCGGGTGCATTCTTGGAGGTTCCGGCGAGGCTTCGTTGACCTTGCCGCCGTGGGCGGTTGACTCCTGATCGATGAATCCCGACCTCGTCCGCGACTACCTGACCGGCTTGCAGGACCGCATCTGCGCGAGCATGGAAGCGACGGACGGTCAGGCCACGTACCTCACCGACGAATGGAAGCGCGCCGAAGGCGGCGGCGGTCGTACGCGCGTGATCGCGGGCGGCGCCGTCCTTGAAAAGGGCGGTGTGGCCTTCTCGGACGTCCGCGGGCACTCCTTGCCGCCCTCCGCCACGGCCGCCCGTCCCGAACTCGCCGGTCGCGGCTTCCGCGCGATGGGCGTCTCGGTCGTGCATCATCCGCTCAACCCTTACTGTCCGACCTCGCACATGAACGTGCGGATGTTCTGCACCGACGGACCGGATCCGGTCTGGTGGTTCGGCGGCGGTTTCGACCTGACGCCGTACTATGGTTTCGACGAGGACGCGGTGTCCTGGCATCGCGCAGCCGAGGCCGCCACGGGCGGGCATTACCCGAAATTCAAGCGATGGTGCGACGACTACTTCCTGCTGAAGCACCGTCAGGAGCAGCGCGGGATCGGCGGGGTCTTCTTCGACGACTTCACCGAAGGGGGTTTCGAAGCCGCTTTCGCGATGATGCGGAAGGTCGGCGACGCCTACGCGCCTGCCTACGCGGAGATCCTCGAACGCCGCAAGGCCACCCCCTTCGGCGAGCGTGAGCGCGAGTGGCAGGAGGTCCGGCGCGGCCGCTACGTCGAATTCAACCTCGTCTTCGATCGCGGCACGATCTTCGGGCTGCAGTCCGGCGGCCGCACGGAGTCCATCCTGATGTCCCTGCCGCCCCGCGTGCAGTGGCGTTACGGCCACCAGCCCGCCGCGGGTACCCCGGAGGAACGTCTGCTCTCGCATTATTTGAAACCGCAGGATTGGGTGAAGGGGTCCTGATGAACTCCCGCGACCGCTTCCTCGCCGCCCTCCGCCGCCAGCCCCATGACCGGGCCCCGGTCTGGATCATGCGTCAGGCGGGCCGCTACCTGCCCGAATACCGCGCCCTCAAGGCGAAGTCGGACTTCGTCACGATGGTCCGCACGCCGGAGCTCGCGGTCGAGGTGACCCTGCAGCCGCTCCGCCGTTTCCCGCAGCTCGACGCGGCGATCCTGTTCTCCGACATCCTCGTGATCCCCGAGGCCCTGGGCGTCGGTTATCGCTTCCGCGACGAAGGCGGCATCGCGATGGAGCGCGCCTTGGTTTCGTCGGCCGACGTCGACTCGCTCAGGCTCGACGGTTCCGCCGACCGCCTGCAATACGTCTACGACGCCCTGACGATCCTGCGCAAGGAGCTGGGCCTCGGCAAGACCCTGCTCGGTTTCGCCGGTTCGCCCTGGACGCTCGCCTGCTACCTCGTCGAAGGCGGCGGCTCCGAGGATTTCCCGAAGACGAAGGCGCTGCTTAAGGCCGACCCCAAGATGATGCACCGCATCCTGGAGATCCTCACGGACGCCGTCGCGCAGTATCTCACGCGCCAGTTCGCCGCCGGCGCCGACGCGATCCAGATCTTCGACAGCTGGGCCGCCGCGCTCACCGGCGCCGACTACGAGGAGTTCTCGCTGCGCTACATCCGCGCGGTGCTCGAGCGCCTGCCGGCCGGCGCGCCCGTCATCCTTTACGCCAAGGGGAAGTCTCCGCAGGCCGCCGCGCTCGCCCAGACCGGCGTGCCGTGCCTCGGCGTCGACTGGACCATGCCGCTCTCGCAGGTGCGTCGGCTGGCCGGACGGCCGATCTGCCTACAGGGCAATCTCGACCCCGAGTTCATGACCGGCGAGCCCGCCGCGGCCGCCGCGGCGACGCGTGCCGTGCTGACCGACAACGCCGGCGACCCCGGGCATATCTTCAATCTCGGCCACGGCATCACGCCGCAGGCTCGGATCGAGACCTTCCAGGCGGTGGTGGACGAGGTCACCAAGGGCTGAAGGACCCCGCGGACGGTCGTGCTTCCCGACGGACGGGCCGCCTCTCCCGTTTGACATCCCGGCGGTCTCCCTTCCTGCTGGTTCCATGGCTCGCAAAGGCATCCTGCTCCTCAATCTTGGTTCGCCCAAGAGCACCTCGGTCCCCGACGTGCGCAACTATCTCCGGGAGTTCCTCGGCGACGAGCGGGTGATCGACTATCCGGCGCCTTTCCGCTTCGCCCTGCTGGAAGGCATCGTCCTCCGCACCCGGCCGAAGAAATCCGCCGCCGCCTACGCCACCGTCTGGACGCCCGAAGGAGCCCCGCTCCTCGTCACGACCGAGAAGCTGCGCGCCAAACTCGCGCTGGCCACCGGTCTGCCCGTCATCACCGGCATGCGTTACGGCACGCCGTCGTGCGCCGAGGCCGTGCAGGAGGTGCTCCGTCAGGGCATCGACGACCTTTTCGTGATGCCCCAGTATCCGCATTACGCGATGTCTTCCTACGAGACCGTGGTGGTGAAGATCCAGGAGGAGCTCACACGCCTCGCGCCCGGCCTGAAATACCACGTCCTCCAGCCTTACTTCAACGACCCGGCCTACATCGACTGCCTGGTCGAGTCCGCCCGTCCTTGGCTGGACCGGCCCTTCGACAAGATCCTGTTCTCCTACCACGGCGTGCCGGAGCG
>JBDKKH010000030.1:0-3421 GCA_039796215.1 Verrucomicrobiota bacterium | reverse complement strand
CCCGTCGGGGCGCCGCACCCGCAGCCTTACGTCACCGAACTTCCGTCCAAGCTTCTCAAGGTCACCAAAGCCCTCTGGCCGGAAGTCATCGAGACGACCGGCAAGGTTTCCGAGAAGACCGCCGAGCCCTATGTCGTCGATGACATCAGGCTACCCGTGGCCAATCCTTGGAAGGCCCCGATGTTCGCCTCGGCCTTCGATTTCCTGCCGGACGGACGCGCGGTCATCGCCACCTTCCATGGCGACGTCTTCGTCGCCTCGGGTCTCGACGACAAACTGTCCAAGGTCACCTGGCGCCGCTTCGCGGCCGGCCTGTACCACCCGTTGGGCCTCAAGGTCGTCAAGGGAGAGGTCATGGTCACCTGCCGGGATGGTCTGTGGAAACTACGTGACACCGACGGAGACGGCGAGGCAGACCGTTACGACGTCTTCAACTTCGACCTCAAGACGACCCTTAACTTCCACGAGTTCGTCTTCGACCTCCAGGAGGACGCCGCGGGCAATCTCTACTTCCTCAAGGCCGGGCCGGTCCGCCGGGGCGGCCGGGGTTTCGACGAGATCTGCGACCATCATGGCGCGCTATTCAAGGTGTCGCCTGACGGCCGGAAGTTCGAGGTGGTCGCCACCGGTTTCCGGGCTCCGAACGGCATGGGCCTCAGCCCGACGGGACAGGTCACCACCGGGGACAATGAAGGCACCTGGATGCCCATGTGCCGCCTGAACTGGGTGAAGCAGGGCGGCTTCTATGGCGTCGTGGACCTCGCGCACCGCGCGACGCCTCCGACCGATTACGATCGTCCCCTGTGCTGGTTCCCCAAGGAGACTGATAATTCCAGCGGCGGCCAGGTCTGGGTCACCTCGGACAAGTTCGGCCCGTGGAAGGACCGTCTGCTGCACCTGAGCTATGGTACCTGTTCGCTCTTCGGCGTCCTGCCGCAGGAAGTGACCGTCAACGGGCAGTCCCTCATGCAGGGCGGCGTGACCCGTTTCAACGTCGACTTCGCCAGCGGCGCCATGCGCGCCCGTTTCCGCCCCCAGGACGGTCAGCTCTACGTCACCGGCCTGCGCGGCTGGCAGACCACCGCGACCCAGAACGGCTGCTTCCAGCGCGTCCGTTACACCGGGGCCTCCGCGCGGATGCCCATCGCCCTGGCCGCCGGCAGGAAGGGCGTGCGGGTCGATTTCACGTGCGAGCTCGACGCTCGGACCGCGGCGGACGCCGGCAACTGGAACATCGAGGTCTGGAATTACGTATGGTCCTCGGCATACGGCTCGCCCGAGGTCTCCACGCTCGGCACGCAGGTCGCCGCGACCGAACCCGGCAACGACGGCAGGCTTCAGTTCAGCAAGGCCCAGTTGTCGGAGCGCAAGCACGACCCGCTGACCGTGAAGGCCGCGACCCTCTCGGCGGATCGTCGTTCCGTCTTCCTGGAGGTCCCGGAGCTGCGTCCCGCCATGCAGATGCAGCTCAAGTATGACCTTAAATCCGGCGACGGGGCCGAAGTGCGCGGACAGGTCGTCAGCACCATCCACGCCCTCGCCGACTAAGGCGCGGCCTCAGGCGTCCTTGCGGGCGTCGAGATCCATCCAGCGGGCCAGGGCCTCGGCGTGTTCGGTTTCGGCGGTATGCAGGCGTTTCTGAAGCGCGGCGGCCTTGGCCCCGCCGTCCTTGTAGATCTCGGGGTCGCCGAGCTGGACGGTGATCTGGGCCTGTTCGGCTTCCAGCTGCTCGATCTTGCCGGGCAGCGTCTCCAGTTCCTTGCGTTCCTTGTTGTTGAGCTTGGCTCCGGCGGGGACGGGAGCGGAGGACTTCGCGGCGGCGGGCTTGGCGGCCGTGCCGACGGCCGCGGTGCGCTTCGCCACGGCGATGCGGGCCAGTTCGTTGCGCCAGTCCGTATAGCCGCCGGCGTGTTCGGTCACCACGCCGTCGCCTTCGAAGACCAGCGTGCTCGTCACGACGTTATCGAGGAAGGCGCGGTCGTGGGAGACCATGATCAGCGTGCCTGCGTAATCCACCAGGATGTCTTCGAGGACGTCGAGCGTCTCGGCGTCGAGGTCGTTGGTCGGTTCGTCGAGCACGAGCACGTTGGCCGGCTTCGTGAACAGGCGGGCGAGCAGGAGTCGGTTGCGTTCGCCGCCGGAGAGCACCTTGGCCTTCGAGCGCGCGCGGGAGGGGTCGAAGAGGAAGTCCTGCAGGTAGCTGATCACGTGGCGCGAGCGGCCTTGGACCACGACCGATTCGCCGTCGCCGGCCAGGTTCTCCGCCACCGTCTTGTTGTCGTCGATCTGGTCGCGCATCTGGTCGAAGTAGACCACTTCCATCTTCGTGCCGAACTTCAGGCCGCCGGAGGTCGGCGCCAGCTGGCCGAGGAGCATCTTGACCAAGGTGGTCTTGCCCGCGCCGTTGGGGCCGATCAGGCCGACCTTGTCGCCGCGGTTGAGCACCAGGCTGAAATCGCGGATGAGCGGCTGGCCGCCCGGATAGGCGAAGCCGATGTCCTCCGCTTCGACCACGCGGACGCCGGAGCGTTCGGCTTCGCTGATCTCCATCTTCGCCGAGCCGGTGGCGGTGCGCATCGCGCCGCGTTGGGCGCGCATCTTCACCAGCGCCTCCATGCGGGCGTTGGACTTGGTCCGGCGGGCGCCCGGGCTGCGGCGCGACCAGGCTTCTTCCTGGCCGAGCTTCTTGTCGAAGGCGGCGCGCTGGCGTTCCTCGGCGACGAAGAGCTCCTCCTTGCGGACCAGGTAGGTGTCGTAGTCGCAGGACCAGCTGGCGAGCTTGCCGCGGTCGAGCTCGATGATGCGGTTGGCCATGCGCCTGAGGAAGGCGCGGTCGTGCGTGACGAAGAGCAGGGGGATCTTCTGTTCGAGCAGGAACTCTTCCATCCAGAGGATGGATTCGAGGTCCATGTGATTGGTCGGCTCGTCGAGCAGCAGCAGGCCCGGCTTGGCGGCGAGGGCCTTGGCGAGGAGGCAGCGGCGCTTCAGGCCGCCGGAAAGGTCGTCGAAGGCGCGGTCCTCGGGCAGGCCGAGGCGGGCGATCAGGTCGTCGACGCGGAGATCCTTCTCCCAGTCCTCGGAGGCGTCGTCGTCGCGCAGGCCGGAAGTCACGATGTCCCGGACGTTCCCTGGCAGGCTCTCGGGGATCTCCTGGGTCAGGCGGGCGATGCAGACGCCGGCGGGAACGCTGACCGTGCCGGTGTCGGGCGGGGATTCGCCCGCGGCGATGCGCATCAGGGTCGTCTTGCCGGCGCCGTTGCGGCCGAGCAGGCAGACGCGTTCGCCTTCCTCGATCTGCAGGTTGAGGTGGTCCAGGACGGGCGGGCCGCCGAAACTGACATAGACGTCGAGGAGACTGAGAAGGGCCATTGCCCGGAGATGTGGGGAAGGGGCAGGGCGGAGGCGAGGAAAATGCCCGCCG
>JBDKKH010000029.1:0-6244 GCA_039796215.1 Verrucomicrobiota bacterium | reverse complement strand
TCACCTCCGGTCGCCAATTCACCGTAACTCAAGGCGACATCCTCATTGTTAACCAGTACCCTGGTAAGAACGAAGGGGACATCCTCACCTTTGACCAGGTCCTCCTCGTGGGCTCTGGCGCTGATGCCAAGATCGGCACCCCGACCGTCGCCGGCGCGAAGGTCACCGCCAAGATCCTTGAGAACAAGCGCGGCGAGAAGATCGACATCTTCAAGCACCGCCGCCGTAAAGGTTACTACCGCCGCCGCGGCCACCGCCAGGAACTGTCGGTGATCAAGGTCGAGTCCATCTCTGCTTAACCCTTAACGTCCTCTCACCATGGCAACAAAGAAAGGCGGCGGCACTTCCTCCAACGGCCGCGACTCCACCTCCAAGCGCCTCGGCGTGAAGCTTTACGGCGGCGAATTCGCCACCGCTGGCTCGATCATCATCCGTCAGCGCGGAACCCGCATGAATGCCGGCCGCAACGTCGGCATGGGCCGCGACCACACCCTCTTCGCCAAGGCCGACGGCCTCGTGAAGTGGGATGCCGAGCACCGCAAGGTCGAGATCGTCCCGACGACCTCCTCCGCCTGCGCGATCAAGTAAGCGCCTCCGGGCCTTCCGCAAGAAGCCGACCGACTGGTCGGCTTCTTTGTTTGGCGGAAAAGCGAAGCGTCAGTCCGCGAGCGCGGCCCGGGCGGTCCGGAGGAATTTCCACGCCATGGCGACGGAGACCAGGATGAGACCTGCCGCCAGCGCGATCCAGATGCCCGCGGCGCCCAGATCCCAGCGACCCACCGCTAAGCCGAGCACCTGGAAGCCGGGCGGGAAAGCCAGGGCGAGGGCCAAGGGCAGACAGATCAGCCAATAGACGATGAAGACGCTCCAAGAGGCCCACGCGGCCCGGTCGACGGAACGCAGGAGATGCGCGGCCACGATCTGCACGCCGTCGAACGGAGCCCAGACGGCGGCGAAGACGAGCAAGGACGAAGCGAGGGCCGCGGTCTGGGTGCCCGCGACGCCGTAAGTCTCCATCAGCAAGGGACGCAGGAGGATCATCGCGAGTCCGTAGGCGGCCATCATCACACCGCCGAGCAAGAGGGCGCCCAGGCCCACCGCCCGCACCTTGCGGGCGTCCTTGGCGCCATAGGCTTCGCCGACGCGGATGCCCGCCGCGATCCCCAGGCCGAGCGGCAGCATGAAAGCGGCGGAGGCCGTGCTGATCGCGACTTGGTGCGCCGCCTGCGCGGTGGCGTTGATCCATCCGGCCATGACGGGGACGACCGCGAAGATGCCGACTTCGCTGAGGCTATGCAGCCCGGCGGGCCAGCCCGTCGCCAAGAGGCGGCGGAACACGGCGAGCTGCCAGCCGTCGCTCCAACGGACCTCGCCCCGCCCCGGCGTGAACCAGAGTCCGGCCAGCATGAGACACCGCGAGACGAGCGTGGCCCAGCCGGCGCCCGCGAGACCCATCGCAGGAAAGCCGCCATGGCCGAACATCCAGAGCCAGTTCAGAAGGACGTTGGCGAGGATGCCAGCCGCGAGCCAGGCCAGCGAGATCCAAGGCTGGTGCTGGGCGTCGCGGTGGCCGCGCAGGGCATGGAAAGCCAGGCCCGGCACGATCGCCCAGGCCATGATGATGAAGAAGTCGTGCGCCTCGGCGGTGACCTCGGGCGAGGAACCCAGCAAGGGCAGGCCCGCGACAGCCGCATGCGTGAGCGCCGCGGTCGCGAGCCCGAGTCCCAGCGCGAGCGTCATGCCGTGGCGGAGGATGGCCGGGGCGGACGCCTCGACGCCGGCGCCGTTGTCCTGCGATTGGTAGACGGGGATCGCCCCGACGACGCCGATGCCGAAGACGTAAGGGATATAGTTGAGATTGGAGGCCAAAGCCGAGGCGGCCAAGGCCGTCTCGCCAAGGTGCCCGGCCATGGCGACGTCGACGACGAACATCAGGCCGTAGCCCAGCATCCCCAGCATGATCGGGATGGCGAGTTTCAGGGTGGGCCCGATTTCCGAACGGATGGTCGCGACAGAAGCCAAGGCCTCACGAGGGAATGAATGCCCCGCGGTGGCGAGTCCGTTCTTCGGCGGCCGCGGCGGCGGCGCGAGCTCTCGGCCGGGCGCAGCCTTGCCCGACCGTCAACGATCCAGCCCGACGACGTCTTCCGGCTCGGCCCAAGCGAAGACCGTGGCCTTCGACCCGACCCGCTGGCGCGGATTGGCCTCGGCGACCTTGAGCACCGCTCCCGCTTGGGTGCGGAAATCGTGGAACGAGACATTACCCTGGAAAAGCGACGCGACGATAGCCCCGGCGAAAGCGTTCTCATCAGGGGCCATGAAATCGAGCTTCAGGCATTCGGGGCGGATGCAGACGACGATCCGGCCGCCCGGCCCCGGGGAGCTGTCCGGTGTGGCGAGCGCGCCGCGGACTTCGCCGACGGCGGTCTCGGCCACGAACTCCCCGGCGCCGACATGGACGATCTTGCCGGGCAGCAGGTTCGCCGACCCGAGGAACGTCGCGACCCAGCTGTCGGCCGGGCGGCGATAAAGGTCGATGGGCAGGCCCGCCTGGACGATGCGGCCTTCGCGCATGACGGCCAGCCTGTCGGCCATCGCGAAAGCGTCCGCCTGGTCGTGCAGCACGCAGAGCACGGTGACGCCCGTCGCGCGGGCGAGTCCGCGGATGACCTCGCGCAACTCCACGCGCGAGGCGGCGTCGAGATTGCTGAGCGGCTCGTCGAGCAGCAGCAGACGGGGGCGCGTCGCCAGCGCGCGGGCGAGCGCCACCCTTTGCTGCTGGCCGCCGGAGAGTTCCTGCGGCCGACGCGCGGCCCAGCCTTCCGCCCCGACGACCCGCAAGGCCGTCGAAGCGCGCTCGGTGACCTCCGCCGCGGAGAGCCCGGTGTCGGCCAGTCCGAACGCCGCGTTCTCGAGGACGGTAAGGTGGGGGAACAGCGCGAAGTTCTGGTGCACGTAGCCGAAACCGCGGGCCGCGGACTCCGTGAAAGTGATGTCGCGGTCGCCGAGCATGATCGTGCCGCCTTGCGATTGCGCCTGACCCGCGAGGACCTTGAGGAGCGTCGTCTTGCCGCTGCCCGAAGGGCCGAGCAGACAGCACAGCGTCCCGGCTTCGACGACGAGGTCGACGCCGGCGAGGATCGTCGCTTCGCCGAGCTGGCGGCGGAGGCCGGTGACGCGTAAGGTGGACACGCGGCGGAACTTGGCCGAAGCCATGCCCGGGGGCAAGGGCGCACGGCAGGGGACGGACCAGGGAGTTTCCCGGGCGACTTCGGCTTCCCACGCTTGCCACGGGGCGGCTTTCGGGCAAGTTAGGGGTTCCTATGCGTAACGACGACGAAGACGAGGACGAGAAGACCCCGGCAGCCCCCAAGGACGGCGGTCCTAGCGCGATGCTGATCCAGAAGAAGTTCCTGGAGCAGCGGAAGATCTTCCTCTGGGGAGCCGTCGAAGACGCCTCCGCCCGCGATATCGTCGAAAAGCTGCTGTACCTCGACGGCATCGACCCCGGCAAGGAGATCACCTTCTACATCAACACCCCGGGCGGCTCCATCACCTCGGGCATGGCCGTCTACGACACCATCCGGATGATCTCCTCGCCGGTGAAGGTCGTCGTCACCGGCATGGCCGCCTCGATGGGCTCCATCCTCCTCCAGGCCCCCAAGGAAAAGGGCAACCGCCTCCTCTTCCCCCACTCCCGCGTGATGATCCACCAGCCGCTCATCATGGGCCGCATCCAGGCCACGGCCGTGGACATCCACATCCAGGCCCAGGAAATGGAACGCCTGCGCTCCGAGCTCAACGAGATCCTCGCCAAGGCCTCGAAGCAGAAGATCGAAAAAGTCACCAAGGACACCGACCGCGACTTCTACATGACCGCCGAGGAGGCCATCGAATATGGCCTCGCCGACGCGATCGTGAAGAAGCTCTGAGCCGGACCGCACGCGCATGGGCATCGGCGACCGGGCCTACATGCGGGAGACGCGCGCCCCGCGGAACCCGCTCTCCGTCACGGCGTGGGTCGTGGGCGTCCTCGTCGCGTTCTTCGTCGTCAACCTGATCCAGGAATCGGCGAAGGCCGACCTGCTGGGCTGGACGATCCTCGGCGAAGGGCGGCTCATGACCTGGCAGTGGCTGACCCACGCCCTGGTGCATGAAGGCTTCTGGCACCTGCTGGGCAACGCCCTCATCCTCTGGTGGACGGGCACGACCGTGGAGCGCGAATACGGATCGCGCGCGTTGCTCGGCGTCCTCGTCCTGGGCACGCTCGCCGGCGCGGCCGTCTGGATGCTCACCGGACTCGGCGGCCAGCGCGATGCGCACCTCATCGGCATCTCGGCCGGCGTGTACGCCCTGATGCTCGTCGCGCTCCTCGACAAGCTCGACCACCAGATCACGCTGCTCTTGTTCTTCTTCCTGCCGGTCACGCTGCGCGTGCGCTGGCTGCTCCTCGTCACCGCCCTCTTCGCCCTGCTCGGCTGGGCCTTCTCAGAGCTGCCCGGACGCCATGCGTGGGCGGCCTGGAAACCCGCCTGGAACGACCAGATCGCGCACTCGGCCCACCTCGGCGGGCTGATCTTCGGCTGGCTCGCCTGGCGCTATCTTCAACGGACGAATGCGGCCCCGAGCTACGCTCATATCCAAGAGCCAATGGAATCCGAAGCCCCGAGCCCGTCGTTCGCGACCCCGACCGAGGCGGATTCCGCGGACCGTCCGCTCACGCGCACCCAGGCCCGCGCGGAATTAGACACGCTTCTGGATAAGATCTCCGCCGGGGGATTCGGCTCGCTCACCTCCGGCGAGAAACGTAGGCTCGAGGAACTCAGCGCCCGCCTGCGCTGAGCGCTTACACTCCCTTTATGCGACTCACACTCCTCCTGGCGTCCCTCCTCCTAGGAGCGCTGGTCTCGGCCCAGACGAAGAACTTCACCACCACCGAGTCGATGCGCGACGAGACCCGGGCCACCGCGGCCCTGCTCGAGAAGCTGCACATCAGCCGGAAGGACATGGGGTCCATCGACATGAATTCCGTCGTGCGCACGTACTGCGAGAACCTCGACGGTGCGAAGATGTATTTCACCGCCGAAGAGGTGGAGGAGTTCGTGACCCGCTACGGGCGGACCCTCGACCTCTATCTCCAGCGCGGCAACCTCACC
Organism: Verrucomicrobiota bacterium; assembly: GCA_039796215.1. Taxonomy (GTDB): domain Bacteria; phylum Verrucomicrobiota; class Verrucomicrobiia; order Opitutales; family UBA953; genus UBA953. The sequence continues at coordinate 1,088 of JBDKKH010000029.1, read as the reverse complement.
CCCGCCTTCGAGATCTACGCACTCTTCAAGAAGCGCGTCACGGAGCGCACCACGGCCAACCTGGCCGCCCTCGGCCAGCCGATCAACCTCACCCAGCCGGGCACGTTCCCCGTCGACCGCAAGAAGGCGGAATGGCCGGCCAACCCCGAGGCCGCCGACAGCCTCTGGAGCCGCCGGATCCGCCTCGACATGCTCGCGGAGCTCCTCGGCGAGGACAAGTCCGGCGCCGCCAAGACCGCCAAGGATTCCGAGCTGCCCGAGATCACCCCGGCGAAGACGCAGGAAGCGGCCGCCCGCCTCAAGAAACGCTACGAAAAGACCCGCACCTACCTCGACTTCGACTCCCATGAGGTCGAAGAGCTCTTCCTTAATTCCTACTCGAGCCAGTACGACCCCCACTCGACGTTCTTCTCGCAGCAGTCGCTCGAAGAGTTCGAGATCGCGATGCGCAATTCGCTCGTGGGCATCGGCGCGACGCTGACCGACGAGGACGGCACCTGCGTGGTGAAGGAGATCCTGCCGGGCGGCCCCTTGGACCTCTCGCGCCAGGTGAAGTCCGGCGACAAGATCATCGCCGTCGGCCAGGGCGAGACGGGCGAGATGGAGGACATCGTCGGCATGCGCCTCTCGAAGGCCATCAGCCGCATCCGCGGCAAGCAAGGCAGCATCGTCCGCCTCCTCGTCGACATGGCGGACGGCGGCCGCAAGACCGTCAGCATCAAACGCGACCAGATCAAGCTGGTCGGCCAGATGGCCTCCGCGCGCGCCTTCGAAGTCCCCCAAGGGGAAGGCAGCTTCCTGCTCGGCGTCATCGAACTCCCTTCTTTCTACGGCAAGAACCAGGACGGCTCCGGCTCGAGCCCGTCCGCCGACATCGAGCAGCTCATCACCAAGCTCAAGGCGATGGGCATGCAGGGCCTCATCATGGATCTCCGTAAGAACGGCGGCGGCCTGCTCACCGAAGCGGTCGACATCTCGGGTCTGTTCATCCCGAAAGGTTCGGTGCTCCAGGTCCGCGACAGCCAAGGGCGCTCCGAAGACTACCGCGACGAAGACGAGAAGGTTGCCTGGAACGGTCCGCTGGTCGT
>JBDKKH010000028.1:0-4407 GCA_039796215.1 Verrucomicrobiota bacterium | reverse complement strand
ACGATCGCTAGGATCTCGTCGAATCGCTCCTGGCCGTCGAAGCCGATGCGCATCTTGACCGTGAAGAGGCCGGGGATTTCCTGCCGCATGGCGCCGATGAGTTCGTCGATCTTGGCGGGGTCGCGCAGGAGGCCGCCGCCGACGTTCTTGCGGTAGACCTTGGGCGCGGGGCAGCCCATGTTGAGGTCGATGCCGGCGACGGGCAGTTTGCCCAGCTCACGGATGGTCCGGAGCATGTGCGGGGTGTCTTCGCCGATGAGCTGCGCGAAGACCGGTCGGCCGGTCCCGTGGTTCACCACCGAATCGACGATGTGCTTCTCGGGCGTCGAACTTTCATGGACGCGGAAATACTCGGTCACAAACCAGTCCGGCGCGCCGCGTCGGCCGATGACGCGCATGAAGCCGGTGGTGGTGACGTCCTGCATCGGCGCGAGCACCGACGGACGGGTGCCGGCGACGGCCGGGACTGGCAGGGGGCCGCTCACGCCTGCTTGCGCAGGCGCGCGAGCATTTCCGCCATGTCGTCGCAGGCGTCGAGGACGCTCTTGGCGATGAAGACCGGGCGCTTCGCTTTCACGGCGAGCACGAGGGCGTCGCTCGGGCGGGCGTCGACTTCGGCGACCTTGCGGGCGACGGGGCCATCCTGGCCCAGCAGGATGCGGGCGAAGAAGACCCCGTCCTTCACGTCGACGATGGCCACGTGGGCCACGGCGGCGTCGAGGCCGAGCAGGAGGTGGAGCATGAGGTCGTGGGACTGCGGACGGTCCGGGATCCGGCCGTCCAAGGCGCCTTGGAGGGCTTCGCCGACCGCGGGGTCGACCTGGATGACCATGGTCTTGAGGGCGGTCACGAGGAACACCGCGGTGCCTCCCTTGACGGGGATGACCTCGATGCCGGTGACGGGCGTTGCCTCCAACTTGCTCATGCCATCACGGTGGGACGAGCCCATGGCTTCCGCAAGCCCTTGCTGTGTCCGCCCGCAGGGTTGCCTTGAAATCGCGGCGCTTCCCCGCATGCTGGGAGCGTGCATCCCTTCCTCGCCGACGAGTTCCTTTTCGACTGGAGCAGCCTGAAGCCCGAACACGTCGAACCGGATATCCGCGAAGCCCTCCGTCAGGCCCGCGTACGGGTCGAGGCTTTCAAGCTCACGAAGGGAGCCGACCTCACCTACGCCCAGGTGCTGCTGGGCTTCGAGGCCACGACCAAGGACCTCTCGCGCGCCTGGGGGCTGGTCTCGCACCTGGACTCGGTCCTCAATTCCCCGGAGCTCCGCAAGGCCTACAACGCGATGATGCCGGAAGTGACCGCGTTCTTCACCTCGCTGACCCTCGATCCGGAACTCTGGTCGGTCTTCAAGGCTTACGCCGCCACGGCCGACGCACAGGCCCTGACGGGCGTGCGCCGCCGTTTCCTCGAGGAGACCATGGCCGACTTCGAAGAGAACGGCGCGGACCTGCCGGCGGCGGGCAAGGCCCGGCTCGCGGCGATCAACGCGGACCTCGCCGCCAAGACGCAGAAGTATTCCGAGAACGTCCTCGATTCCACCAACGCCTGGGAGCTGTTCGTGGACGACGAGAAACGCCTGGCCGGACTGCCCGCCAGCGCGCTCGCCGCCGCGAAGCAGTCCGCGACCGCCAAGGGCAGGCCGGAGGCCTGGCGCTTCACGCTGCAGTCCCCTTCGGTCTTCCCGGTGCTGCAATACGCCGACGACGAAGACCTGCGCCGCCGATGCTGGGAAGGCCTCGGTCAGGTCGGCCTGAAAGACGCCTGGGATAATACCGCGCTGGTCGGCGAGATCCTCGCCCTGCGTCACGAGAAGGCCCGCCTGCTCGGCAAGAAGCACTTCGCTGACTTCACCACGGCCCGCCGCATGGCGCGCACGGGCGACACGGCCCTGAAGTTCATCGAGGACATCGGCCGGCGCATCCGTCCGAAGTTCCAGGCCGAAGGCATCGAACTCGAGCACTACCGCGCGGCCAAGGCCGGCGACGCGCTCCGCTCGCTGCACCCCTGGGAGTTCGGCTACTGGTCCGAGAAGATGCGCCGTGAGAAATATGATTTCGACGACGAGGCCCTGCGCCCTTGGTTCCCGGTCGACGGCGTGATCGCCGGCATGTTCCGTCTCTTCGGCGGGCTCTTCGGCATCCAGGTCGTCGCCCGCGACACCTATCACGTCGACCAGGCCACCGGCGCCAGGACCGCCGTCCGCGCCGCCGAACCGCGCGTCGAAGGCGAGCCGGTCTGCGTCTGGCATCCGGAGGTCCGCTTCTACGAGGTGCGCGACGGCGACCGCCTGCTCGGCTCCTTCTACACCGACTGGTTCCCGCGCGAGTCGAAGCGGGGAGGGGCCTGGATGAACTTCTTCCGCACCGGCGGCCCGCGCCCCGACGGCGCGTTCGCCCCGCACCTCGGCCTGATGTGCGGCAACTTCACGCCGCCCGTCGCCGGCAAGCAGGCCCTGCTCAGTCACGACGAGGTCACCACGGTCTTCCACGAGTTCGGCCACCTGCTCCATCACCTGCTCAGCGAAGTCGAGGTCGAATCCCTCTCCGGCGTACGCGTCGCCTGGGACTTCGTCGAACTGCCTTCCCAGATCCTGGAGAACTGGTGCTGGGAGGAGGAATCCCTCGCGCTCTTCGCCCGGCATCACGAGACCGGCGCTCCGCTGCCTTCCGACCTGCTGGCCAAGCTCGACGCGGCGGCCAACTTCCGCGCCGCCTCCGGCTGCATGCGTCAGCTGGCCTTCTCGAAACTCGACCTTGACCTGCACATCCGCGCCGAGGAGCTCCGCGGCCGCGACCTCGACTCCCATTGGAACGAGGACTTCGCCGACTGGCAGGCCCGGACGACCCGCCGGGGGCCGGCCATGGCCCGCCGGTTCAACCACCTGTTCTCGGACGCCACGGGTTACGCCGCCGGCTATTACTCCTATAAGTGGGCCGAAGCCCTCGAGGCCGACGCCTTCACCCGTTTCCTCAAGGAGGGCGTCCTGAACCCCCGGGTCGGCCGGGAGCTACGGACCAAGGTCCTCGCCAAGGGCAACTCCGAGCCAGCCGAGAAGCTCTTCCGCGATTTCATGGGCCGCGACCTCGATCCGGAGGCCCTTTTGGTCCGCGACGGGCTGGCCTGAGCCCGCGAACCCCCGTCCGGGCCCGGAAACCCGCAATAATCGGGTTACGGAGGCTTATTCCCCTTGCACAAGGGCCTTTTTTCCTATGCGTAAGGCCTTTACAGATGAATCTCCGTAACATCGCAGTCATTGCTCACGTCGACCATGGCAAAACGACCCTGACCGACCGACTCCTCTACCAGTCCGGCATGTTCCGCGCCGAAGACCTGGACAAGCTCGCCGGCGGCCAGCACGGCCTGATCATGGACTCGGGCGACCTCGAGCGCGAACGCGGCATCACGATCACCGCCAAGAACTGCGCCATCAAGTGGACCGACCCTCGCGACAAGAAGGAATATAAGATCAACCTGATCGACACCCCGGGCCACGCCGACTTCGGCGGCGAAGTCGAACGCGTGCTCAACATGGCCGACGGTTGCCTCCTCGTCGTCGACTCCTTCGAGGGTCCGATGCCCCAGACCCGCTTCGTGCTCTCCAAGGCCCTCGCCCTCGGCCTGAAGCCCATCGTCGTCATCAACAAGATCGACAAACCGTCCGCCCGTCCCGACGCCGTCGTCGACGAAGTCTTCGACCTGCTCGTCGCCCTCGACGCCCCGGAGTCCGCCCTCGATTTCCCGATCGTCTATGCTTCCGGCCGCGAAGGCTGGGGCACCCTCGACCGCGCCAAGACCGTCGAAGGCCAGCGCCCGAAGGACCTGATGGACCTCTTCTACACCATCGTCGACAAGATCCCCGAGCCCTACGCCGAAGGTTCCTCCCGCGGCGCCGCCGCCGGTTTCAAGTCCCGCGCCGAGGCCCTCGCCAACCCCCTCCAGATCATGGTGACGGCCATGCTTTACTCCGACTACGTCGGTCGTATCGCCGTCGGTCGCGTCACCGCCGGCAAGATCGCCCCGGGCATGCCCGTGATGCTGGTCACCCGCGCCGGCGAGCAGCATAAGCAGCGCGTCCTCGAGGTCGAAGTCTTCGAAGCCCTCGGCCGCGTCAAGGCCCAGGAAGTCTCCGCCGGCGACATCTGCGCCGTCATCGGCCTCGACCACGTCGAGATCGGTGCGACCATCACCGATATCGAGGATCCCCGTCCGATGACTCCGGTCAGCGTCGACGAGCCCACCGTGACCATGGCCTTCCGCGTCAACGATTCGCCCTTCGCTGGTCGCGACGGCAAGTTCGTCACCGGCCGCCAGGTCGGCGAACGCCTCGTCAAGGAACTGGAGAAGAACGTCGCCCTCCGCGTCGACCGCGAGGCCGGCGCCGACGCCTGGAAGGTCTCGGGC
>JBDKKH010000027.1:0-2697 GCA_039796215.1 Verrucomicrobiota bacterium | reverse complement strand
GCCCTTGGTGTTCATCCCTCGCACGGTCGTGCCCGCGGGATTGAGGCGGGCGAACATCGTCCTGGTGGACGACGCAGGTCGCGCCAGGCTGGACGACAATCATCGCTGGCTTGCGCCCCTGGACCGGGCCGTCTCCGAGACCGTCGGCCGCCATCTGACGCGTCTCACCGGCCTGCCCGCCACCGCACAGGCGCCGGCCGGCGAACACATGGTGCTCTTCCTCACTCTCGACAAGATGGAGCTCGCGCCTCCCGCCGAGACCGAGAAATCGATCTTCTCCCTCCCGGGTGCGACGCGCCTCGCGGATGCCGTCATGCAAGTCACCGCCCGCTGGGAAAAAGCCGACGGAACAACGCTGTCGGTCCGCGTCCACGCCCGCCGACGCCTCTTGAAAGATCCGGCCGCGGATGCTTTTGTCCGCGCCCAGTCGGACAACCTCGGCGAGATCGCCGCCGAAATCGCCGCCGCCCTGCCCCCTCTGTCCCCATGAGCACGACTCCTTCACCTCGGCCCAACGGCTTCTCCGAAGCCACCGGCGAGATCTGTTACGACCTCCCCTCGGCCTACCTGCCGCACCCCGCCACCGGGCTGCTGCACCTTCCCCGCTTCCTCGCCAAGATACGCAAACACCTTCGCGGGGAGCTGCCCAAGTCGTATCAGCGTAATTTCTGCAAAGGCTTCGATCGTTTCCTTTGCCTGCATCTCGGCGTCGACCCGGAGCAGGTCATCGCCTGCGTGCGCGAAGCATGCGACGACGCCGAACTCGACGCCCGGCTGAAAGCCCTCTTCCCCGCCGACCTCCGCGTCCATGTGTGGAACCGCGAGCTCGTGCAGAAAGGCATGAGCGAGATGGGCCGGGAGGCCCTCGATGACGCGAAACGAAAGATGGGCTCGGCCCATCGCACCGATGTCATGTCGTTCGCCGACATGATCGACTTCGACGAAGGACGCATTCTGTGAACCAACAAGACCCCCATCCCAACCGCCTGGTCATCCGGGGCATCGCCGCGCTGCTCGCCTGCCTAAAGCACCACCCCCGGGCCCTCCGCGAGGTCGTCGCCACGGCGGCCTTCGCCCCGCAGCTCGCGGAGCACGACGGGGCTTTCGCCGAACTCGGGGTGAAGACCCGCATCGTCGGGCCGCTGGAGCTGGCCCAGACCGCCGAAGGAACTTGCGATGACGTATGCGCCCTGACGATGAGGCCTGACTTCGGCCTCGCCCGCATCGCGGACTTCGCCGAATGGCGCGAGACCAAGGAAAGCATCGTCATCGCCGACGGCGTGACGAACCCTGCCGACCTGGCCGCCATCGCCCGCGGCATGGCCGCATTCGGGCTGAAGCGCCTGCTCCTTTCCGGAGGGACCGAGAAACTCTCGTTCGATCCCGAGGCCTGGCATCTCTCTCGCGGGGCCATGGAGCAGCTGCGCATCATGCGCGCCGCCGCCTTGGGCGGTCTGCTCCGGCTCGTCGAGGACAAGTGCTGCGTCGTGGCGTTGTCGCCTGACATCGGTCGCAAGATCGACCTGGGCGTCCCGGTGCGCGTCCCCGCCCGGCACCTCGCCCTCCTTATCCCCGGCGGCCGTCTGGACCCCGACATCCAGCCGCGCGTGGAGCATGTCTATCGCTTCCCCGGCCTCGTCAACCAACCCGGACTAAGCCTCGCCGAGATCACCCCGATGGCCATCGCCTGGTTCGCTTCGACCCCTCAGCCGCGGGTCGACGGTTTCCTTGCCCGCAAAAGGGCTCGCCACGCCAAGGACAAGGACTCCAATCCTCAAAGCTGACTCCCATGTCCCAACCTCCTTCCGGCAAAGGCGAGAGCGTCCTCTCCCTGCAGAACATCAGCCGCACTTTCTTCACGGCGCTCCAACGACAGCATGACATGCTGGCCTTCAGCATCGCCGGCCTGCACACCGCCGACCCCAAGGCCTACGAGCATTTCTCGACGATCTCCCGGGTCATGCCGGTCCCCCAGGCGCACCTCCCTCCGGAGCAGATGCTGGCCTATGCCCGTGGCCTGATGATGCGCACCACCATCAACGACCTGCTCAGCCTGTCCGCCGAGTGCATGTCGCAATGTTTCCTCCTCTGCCTGTTCATCCGTGAGCAAGGCAAGAACCCGCGCCGCGACCCCTTGGTCGAGAAGATCGTCAGCGAGAAGCATCAGGCTTTCGTGAAGATGAGCCTGCAGGACCGCTTCACGGCGCTGGAAACCGAGTTCGGCATCGTCTGCGAACTGGAAGACGGCATCTTCAGCCTCGCGTCGGCGCTCCGGGTGCTCGCCCGCGGCGGACTCGTCACCAATGACGACATCACGCCGGATGGCGCGTTGACGTTGGAATTCAAGGCGATGAAAGACGTCGAAACCGCCGACGCCACGGAAGATGCCCCGGTCGCTCTTGACGCGGACAGCCCGCCCGGAGTCACGCGTCATGGCGTCGGCGAGGCCGGACGTCCGAAGACGGTGGCCCGTCTCGCCGACACGAGCCGCACCTTCAAGCCCGGCGAGATGCTCGCTTTGTCCGACAGCGAGCTTCTCGGCCTGAACATCACCGTCTCGAAGTTCGTGGACGGTCTGCTCCGCTCGGTCGACCACTTCGGCCGCGCCCAGCTCGGCGACGGCGCCTGAGCCGATGGGGGAGGCCCCGGTCATCGCTCGCCGAGCCTGGGTCTGGGTTTTCGCCGCCTACCTGTTCC
>JBDKKH010000026.1:0-6377 GCA_039796215.1 Verrucomicrobiota bacterium | reverse complement strand
GGCCAGCACCCGGGCGGTCCCGACCTCGCGAAGTTCCTGCAGTTCGGCGCCTCGCCGCGCGCGACCATCAACCTCACCCTCGCCGCCAAGGCCTGGGCCTTCCTGCAGGGACGCGACCACGTGACCCCGCAGGACGTGAAGGACATCGCGCCCGACGTCCTCCGCCACCGGCTCATCCTCACCTACGAAGCCGACGCCGAAGGGGTCGACGCCGACGCCATCGTGCGGCGCGTCCTCGACGCCGTCAGCGTGCCTTAATCCCCCGCCGGAGCCCCGTGGACCACCCCGTCCCGACCCAACCGCAGGAGACCCTCCGCCGCGCCCAGCGCGTGGAGCTGGTCGCCGCGCGCGCGGTCAACGACGCGATGGTCGGGGCTTACCTGTCTCGCTTCAAAGGCCGCGGCACCGATTTCGAGGAGCTCCGGGAATATGTGCCGGGCGACGACGTCCGGGCGATCGACTGGAATGTGACCGCGCGCACGGGCCGGCCGTTCATCCGCCTCCATCGCGAGGAACGCGAGCTGACGATGGTGCTCGCGGTCGACGTGTCCGGCTCGGCCGATTTCGGCTCGCAAGCGCGCACCCTCCGGGAACGCGCGGCCGACGTGGCCGCTTGCCTCGCGGTGTCCGCCCTCAAGGCCGGCGACAAGGTGGGGCTGCTGCTCTTCACCGACCGCGAGGAACTCTGGGTGAGCCCGAAGAAAGGCCGCCGCCACGTGCTGCGCCTGATCCGCGAGGTGCTCGCGTTCCGGCCCGCCTCGCGCCGGACGTCGTTCGCCGCGCCGATGCGCCGTCTGGGCCGCGCGCTGCGCCGTCGCGCGATGGTCTTCGTGATCTCCGACTTCCTCGCCGGACCCGAAGGCGGCGACGCCATGGCGGCGGCGCTGGGCGAACTCAACGCGCGCCACGACACGGCCTGCGTGCAGCTCGTCGACGAACGCGAGCGCTTCCTGCCCGACGTCGGCGTGGTCGCGCTCGAGGACGCCGAAACGGGCGAGATCCGCGAAGTCGACACGGGCTCGGCGGAAGTCCGCCGGGCCTTCGCCGCGCAAGCCGAAGCGCGCCTCGCCGCGACGGCCGCGAGCCTCGCCCGGGCCGGCATGGACCTGGCCCGCCTTGATGCCGACGGCCCGGTGGCGCCCGCCCTCGCCCGCTTCTTCGAACGCCGCCGACACCGACGCTGATGGCCCTCCCGATCGAAGACGCCCCGATCGTCCTGCAAGGACCCCGCCCCGAGCTGCCGCCGGGATTCTGGCCGGCTTACGGGTGGATCGTCGCGCTCGCCCTGGCGCTGGGCCTCGTCATCGGCTGGCTGCTCTGGCGCCTCGGCCGACGCGCCCCGCGCCCCGTCGATCCGCTGGCCCGGCTGGAGACCGCGCTCCGCGCCGCGGAAATCCTCCCGGCGGCGGAGTCCGTCGCGCCGGCGACGCAGGCGCTGCGCGCCTACCTTGCGTCCGTCGACGCCCGGGCCGCGACCTCGCTCTCCACCGAAGAACTTCTCGCCACCCTCGGCGGGCTGCCCGTCTTCCTCCCGGCGCATCGCACGCTGGGCGAAGCCTTGCGGGCGGCCGACGCGGCGAAATTCGCGGGCGCTTCCCTCGACCCTGCACAACTGCTGGCCGACGCGCGGGAGGCCGTCCGCCGCATCGAAGCCGCTCGCCGCGCTTTTGACCACGCTCCGATCGCGCCGCTCGTCGGGCCGCCGCGGTCGCCGTCAAACCCCGCGCCGGCCGGACCGCCGCCGCTTCCCCGCCGGGACCTCGCCTGATGGACCTCGGCTTCGAATTCCAATACCCTTGGGCGCTGCTCCTGCTCGCGCTCCTGCCGCTCTATGCGTGGCTCAAGGGCCGACGCGGCAAGGTCGCGGCGCTGCTCTACCCGGACACGACCTTGCTGGCCGGCCTCGGACGTCCGGTCCGCGACCAAGCCGGCCGGCTGCGGTTTTTCCTCCGGCTGCTCACCGCGGCCGCGCTCGTCGTCGCCATCGCCGGTCCGCGCACCGCGAACAAGGAGATCGAGCGGGAGACCGAAGGCCTCGACATCATGCTGGTCGTCGACCTCTCCTGGTCGATGATGGCCTTGGACATGAGCACCCCGCGGGCGGAGGTCACCCGCTGGCAGGCGAGCCAGAGCGTGATCTACGACTTCCTGGCGAAGCGACCGGATGACCGCGTCGGGGCGGTGGTCTTCTCCGGCAAGCCTTACCTGCTGAGCCCGCTGACCATCAACAAGGCCTGGGTGGAGAAAGGCGTCGACCGCATGCACATCGGCATCATCCAGGAGACCGGCACCGCGATCGGCGAGGCGCTCGCGCTGGCGGTCGACCGCATGAAGAACGCCAAGGGTCGGAACTCCAAGGTGATCATCCTGCTCACCGACGGCGACGACAACATGAGCAAGGCCATCCTGCCGGTCCCGGCCGCCGAGCTCGCCGCCGCCCTGGGCATCCGGCTTTACTGCGTCGGCCTGGGCAAGGACGAGACCACCATCCTGCCGCGCTTCGACACCCGCACGGGCAAGCTCTACCGCGACGCCTTCGGGAAGACCATCCCGATGCAGACGATCAACCCGGCCAACTACGTCATGCTCGAGAAGATGGCCAAGATCGCCGACGGACGTTTCTACCGCGCCCTGGACCAGCAGCAGCTGGGTCGGGTGTACGAGGAGATCAACCGACTGGAGCGCACCGAGGTCCGGATCCGCGAGTCGGTGACCTTCGACAGCTACCGCCTCGCCTGGGCCGGCTTCGCCGGGCTTCTCCTGCTCGCCGAACTCCTGCTCGCCCTCGCGCGACCGCGCTCGCCCTGATCCATGGACGCCGCCGACTTCCATTTCGAAAAGCCCTGGGTGCTCGCGCTCGCCGCGGCGGCCGGACTGGTCCTCTTCCTCGCGCTCCGCTGGACGGAGCGTCGCCGCCGCCGCGGGCTGGCGGCCTTCGCGGCTCCGGGCGTGCTCGCGCGCCTGGCCGACGGTTACGCCGCCGGTCGTCGCCTGACCAAGGACGTCGCCGTCGCCATCGCGTCCGCGCTGATCGTCGCCTGCTTCGCGGGCCCTCGCTGGGGCGTGGAGACAAGCACGCAGAAAGGCGCGGCCGAGGACGTGGTCTTCGCCCTCGACGTCTCGAAGTCGATGCTGGTCGGCGACATGAGCCCGACGCGGCTGGCGCGCGCCAAGGCCGCCATCGCCAACTTCGTCCGCCGCAAAGGCACGGGCAACGTCGGGCTCGTCGCCTTCGCCGGCCAGGCCTTCCTGCAGTGCCCGCTGACCCGGGATTACGACGCGTTCTTCCGCGCGCTCGAAGAGACCGATCCGTCCAGCATCCAGGTCGGCGGCACCGACCTCGGCCGCGCCTTGGAAGAGGCGGAATCGGCCTTCTACGCCAATCGTAACCGCAAACTGCTCATCGTGCTGACCGACGGAGAAGACCTCGCGGCCGGCGGCGTGGACATGGCCCGGCAGTTGAAACGCCAAGGCCTCGTGGCGCACGCGGTCGGCGTGGGCACCCCTTCGGGCGGCCCGATCAGGATCATGAGCGAGGCGGGCTCCGTCGAGACGCTCAAGGACGAGACCGGCGAGGAGGTCCTCAGCCGGCTGGACGAGCAGACGCTCACCGCCCTGGCCGAAACCACGGGTGGTCGCTTCGTGCGCCTCGGACAGGCCGGCGAGGGACTCGAAGCGCTCCGGCTCGCCATCCAGGCGGGCACCGACGAGCGCGGCGGCGGACGGCGAGGCATCCCCCGCGAGGAATGGCTCCTGGGGCTCGCATTGATCGTCCTTGTCGCCGAATCCCTCCTTTCCACCCGACGTTCCCGCCGATGAGACACCTGCTCCCGCTTCTTCTTCTCGCGGCCGCCGGCCACGGAACCGACAAAGCCCCGGATGAGCTCGCCCGGCTCGACGCCCGGGAACTCCATAACCGCGGCACGCGCCGGCTCGCCGAGGGCGACCTCGCCGGGGCGGAAGAGGCCCTGCGCGCCTCGCTCGCGCGCGATGCCGACGATCTCCGCCCGCCCGCGCTGCACAACCTCGGCCACGTCCGCTTCGGCCAGGGGAAGGCCGGCCTCGGCGGGAAGACCGCGGGCGACGTCGCCGAACTCTCCGTCGCCCGGTCCTACCTCGAGGCGGCCGACGCCGACATCGCCGACATGCAGGATCAGATCGAGCTCCTCGACCGCGCCAAGGCCGCGGGCCGCGAGCCCGACACGGTGCCCGCGACGTCGGCTCTCGGCGGCGGCATCGAGACCTACCGGACGATCAAGAAACTCATCCCGAAGGAAGAGGCGATGGTCGCCAAGCGCGGCGGAGTCATCGCCGTCTGGACCCGGGCGCTCGGCGATTTCCGCGGCGCCCACGAACTCGACGCCGCCGACGCCCAGGCCCTCGCCAACGCCGAGACGATCGAAGAACTCCTGCGCTCGCTCCGTCGCGAGACCGCTGCCCTCGCCGAGGCCATCGAAGCCCAGCGGAAGAAGCTCGAGGAACTGCGCGCGGTGATCCGCGAACTGGTGAAACGCCTCCCCGACGACAAGCTGCCCCAGAACGCCGAAGGCGAGGAAGCCGACGACGAGGACTTCCTGCCTCCCGAACGCCGGAAGCCGAAGACCCCGCGCGGCGCCGACAAGAAAGGCGAGGAAGGCGCCGAGCAGAAGATGACCGAGCAGGAAGCCCGCGGCGCCCTCGAAGGGCTGAAAAAAGAATTCAACCGCAAGATGCCGGCCGGCAAGCAGCCCGGCGAAGGCGGCGGCCCTCCCCCCGCGAAGAAAGGCAAGGATTACTGAGATGCGCCGCCTGCTCGTGCTTGGCCTGCTCGTGATCGGCGCGCTCCCCGCCCGGGCGGTGGACCGCGTCAACTGGGAGATCACGCCGCGCGTCGCCGCTCCAGGCCAGCCGTTCCGGCTGCAGATCCAGGTGGAGTCCGACGTGGTCCTCGGCGGCGCGAACCAAGCCGGCCGCGACATCAAGCCTCCCCGCGGGATGGCCCTGCGGCTTTCCGGCCAGGTATTCCGCGCCGACTCCAACGAGGCGACCCTCAACTTTTCCGGCGTCGCCCCCGACCGGCCCGGAGAATACGTCATCCCCGGCTTCGACCTGCGCTTCGCGACCAAAGTCATCCCGGTCCCGGAGATCCGTCTCATCGTCAGCGACCAGGCAAGCTACCGCCGGGATGCCTACGCGCGGGCGGAGCTCGTGCTCCCGGACCGGACTTTCTACGTCGGCGAACTCGTCCGCGGCTCGATCCGGATGCGGAGCGGAGAAGAGGAAGAGGTCATGGCGGCGTTCGGCCTCGAAAGCGCGGCGGAAGGATTCTCGCTCAACGTCACCGCCGAACGGCAGGCCCTGGGCGAAGGCCGCGACCAAGGCCTGCAGACGACCTTCGACCTCACGCCCCTGCGCGCCGGCGTCAGCGACATCACGCTGAACGGCATCATGCTGCTGCAGGCCGGCGGCCCCGATCAGGGCGGACGCGACCGCCCCTTCGCCTTCCGCCGACGGCTGACGGTCGAACATGTGCCGGCCCGCGGACGCCCGGCCGACTGGAACGGCGCGATCGGAAGATTCGTCGCCGAGAGCCTGCAGGTCTCCAAGGACACCCCGGAAGTCGGCGAGCCCATCCGCCTGCGGGCCACCCTGACCGGCGAAGGCAACTTCGACCGGATCCTTCCGCCGGAAATCAAAGGCGACGAGACGTGGGATGTCCTGCCCGGCGCCGAACGACGACGCCAAGCCGAGACCCGGCGGACGTTCTCCTACACGCTCGTCCCGCGCCTGCCGGGCAAGCTGCGGACGCCGGCGATCGGCTTCAGCGTGTTCGATCCCGCGACGAAGACCTTCAGCCGCGTCTCGTTCGCACCCCTGGAAATCACGGCGACGGGCAGCGGGCCCGCCCGCGTCGACCTCGTGTCGGCCGACCCGGCGGCGCCGGCCGCCGCGCTCCGGCCGACCCTGACGAACCTGGCCGACCCGCAACCGCGCCGCGCCGATCCGCTCGTGCGCACGCTCGCCGTCGGTGAGCTGACTCGCTCGACCGCGTTCTGGGCCGGCAACGGCTTGCTCCTCGCCGCGGTGATCGCCGCGACCGTCGTCGCCGCCGTCGTCGCCACCCTCGCCGCCAATCCCGGTCTACGACGACGCCGCCGTGCCCGCGCGCTCCTGCGAGCCGCGCTCATCGAAGCCGGGTCCGCGCGCCGGCAAGAAGATGCCGTGCGTTTCGCGCAGACGGTCGTGCGCGGCTTGCAGGCGGCGGCCGCCGCCCACCTCGACGCGGCAGAGGACGCCATGACCCAAAGCGACATCGAACGGGCGTTCCCCGGCGTCGATCGCGCTTTGCTCGACCAGCTCTTCGCGCGCGCGTACGCCGAGCGCTTCGCGACCTTGCC
>JBDKKH010000025.1:0-3911 GCA_039796215.1 Verrucomicrobiota bacterium | reverse complement strand
CCAACTGGGTCGAACCGAAGCGCTCTTCGGCGGCAGCGCCCGCGGCGGTCACGGACAGCCAATAGGTGGCTCCGGTGAGATTCTCCGGATGGACGCCCGACCACGCCCCCTGCCCTTCAGGCTTCAGTTCGAGAAGGTGGTGGGCGCCTTCATGGGGGTGACGCCAGGTGACTTCCACGGCGCGCGCCCGCGGAGCGAAGACGCGGAAACGCGTCCGACGCGCCTCGACGATCGCGCCGAAGGCGCCCGCCGGCTCGAGGACGTCAAGCGGATCGGAGGCGAGGATTTCGGCAAGCTCGAGGACCTCCGGCTGCTCGAGCACCATCCGCACGGGCACCCCGGCCGGGTCGACGTCGGCCGCATGGAAGCGGAAGACATGCCGGTCGGTCCGCTCCCGGCCGATCACGAGATTGCGGTGATGCTGCGGATCGCGCCGGACGTTGTCCGCGTCATGCGGCGGCTCGATCCAGCGTCCGCCGTCGCGCCGGAACTTGAATTCGACCTCGGCCGCCTCGCCGAAGACCTCCGCCATCGGGACCTCCAGCGCGTAGCCTTCGGCTCCGTTCACGCAGACCGGCCGCAGCGTCCAGCGCTCCATGTCGTCGGCGCTCCCCCATTCGTTGAACGGACCCGCGACCTCGATGATGTGCTCGGAAGACTCCGGACAAAGGGCTTTCCAGAAAAAGAAGCGGACCATTCCGCCCTGCAACCAATGACCCGAACGCAGGGCCCACGCCCGCACGTCCGCGGGCTCCAGACCGACGAGCCTCGCGGGGGGACTGAGCGTGAGCGGCGGCAGGCCCGGCCCTTGCCAATCCCGGGCGAGCACGACGAGTCCGGAGACCCCGGTCTCCCAGCGTGCGCTGGCCAGCTCTCTCGTCATCCCAGCCAAGAGGAAGCAGGGAAAAAGGTTTGGCGAGCAAAAGCGGGCTTCCCTCCCACGCTCCGTTTACTCACGATGCGGCGTGGATATCAGCGTATTAGTGAGCGACTGGGAAGGCCATCGCCTCCTGGATTCCGGCGACGGCTTCAAGCTGGAGGAGATCGGCGGCGTCCGCATGATCCGCAGTGAGCCCAAGGCATGGTGGAGCAAATCCCTGCCCCCTGCCGAATGGGCCCGCGCCGTCGCGGAGCACCAGGAAGGCGGCCGCGAGGGCCGCTGGATCCTCAAGGGGAACTGTCCCAAGGAGTGGGAGACGCAGCTGGGCAAACTGCGCTTCCAGCTCAGGTTCATGGATAATTCCAAGCAGTTCGGGGTGTTCGCCGAGCAGTCCCCGCATTGGAAGTGGGTCGCCGAGCGACCGCAGAAACTCGAGCCACGCCCCCGCCTGCTCAACCTCTTCGGCTACACGGGAGCGGCTTCGCTGGGCGCCGCCCAGGCCGGCTGGCATGTCACCCATGTCGACGCCTCGAAGCCCGCCGTGGCCTGGGGAAGACGCAACCAGGAGCTCTCCGGCCTGGCCCAGGCGCCGATCCGCTGGATCATCGAGGACGCGATGACGTTCGTGAAGCGCGAGGTCAAGCGGGGCAACCAATACGAGGCCATCATGCTCGACCCGCCGGCCTTCGGACGCGGCCCGACGGGCGAGTTCTGGAAAGTCGAGCGGGACCTGGCTCCCCTCCTGCGCGCGTGCCGCGAGCTGCTTTCACCGCAGGCCCAGTTCATGATCCTCACCGTCTACACCATCGACGCGTCTTCCATCCTGTGCCATAACCTGCTCGCCGACGTCACGCGCGGGCTGCCCGGCAAGATCGACATCGGCGAACTGGCCCTGCGTCAGGAAAACAACGGCCGGTTGCTGCCGCTTTCGCTCTGGGGTCGCTGGACGGCGGCCGGACGCTCCTGAAGGCGGGGGCGGACGAGACATTCCGCTCCAAAGAGTTAAAATGGTTTCCAAAGGGCGGATTTAACCATTCAAATAGCGAGGTGAGCCTAGTGCCCGACCAAGCTACCTTTCGCCAGCTGGCCCAGACCTGCGACGTCATCCCGGTCTGCCTCGACCTGATGGCCGACCTCGAGACGCCCGTCTCGGTCTACGCGCGGCTTCGCTCCCTGGGTTCGCCCTTCCTCTTCGAATCCGTGACCGGCGGCGATAAGCTCGGCCGCTACAGTTTCTGCGGGGCGGCCCCGGCCATGACCCTGACCGCCTGGGAAGACCGGACCGAGATCACGCGACGCGACGGCACGAAAGAAACCATCCCGACCCCGGCCGACCCTCTTGCCTTGGTCAAAAAAGAACTGTCCGGACTGCGCGTGGCCCAGGTGCCCGGCCTCCCTCCCTTCGTCGGCGGCATGGTCGGCATGGTCGGCTATGAGTACGTGCACCGCATCGAGCCCACCGTCCCTCTCGCCCGGCGCGATCCGGCCGGGACGCCGTTGCTCCACTTCATGCTCGTCGACCGCGTGGTCGCTTTTGACAACGCGCGCCAGACCCTGCGGCTCATCGTCAATGCGCGCCTGAAATCGCCGGCCGAAGCCGACGAAGCCTGGGCCGCGGCCCAACGCGAGCTGGCCGCCCTGCGCGCCGTGGTCACCGGCCCGCGCGCGGCGGTGGCCGCCGAACTGCCCGCCGTCGCCGGCCTCGCGACCGGCCAGGCGAATTTCACCCAGGAAGCCTTCGAGGCGGCCATCCGCCGGACGCAGGAATACGTCCGTGCCGGCGACTGCGTCCAAGTCGTGCTCTCCCGCCGCACCGACGTCCCCTTTAAGGGAGACCCGCTCGACCTCTACCGCGTGCTGCGCCACGTCAATCCTTCCCCCTATATGTTCGTCCTCGAGACGGGACGGGGTTTCGACGTCGTCGGAGCCTCGCCGGAAGTGAACGTCCGCCTCACCGGCCGGCGCTGCGAGATCCGCCCGATCGACGGCACCCGCCCGCGCGGCAGCGACGAAGCAGGCGACCGTAAACTCGAGACCGAGCTCCTCGCCGACCCCAAGGAACGCTCCGAGCACCTCATGCTCGTGGATCTCGCCCGCAACGACCTGGGACGCGTCTGCGTGCCGGGCTCGGTGAAAGTCCCGGATTACGCCATCGTCGAACGCTACTCGCATGTGATGCACATCGTCTCGCAGGTCGAGGGCCGGCTCTCGCCCGAGAAGGACGCTTTCGACCTCTTCCGGGCGACGTTCCCCGCCGGCACCCTTTCGGGCGCCCCCAAGGTGCGCGCGATGCAGGTCATCGCCGAACTGGAAGGCGAACGACGCGGCGTGTACGGCGGCGCGGTCGGCTACTTCGGCTTCGATGGCGGCCATGATTCGTGCATCGTCATCCGCACCGCTTCGCTCCGCGACGGCGTCGCGAGCATCCAAGCCGGCGCGGGCGTCGTCGCCGACTCCGTGCCCGCCTCCGAGTTCGAGGAGACCGTCAACAAATCCAAGAGCGTATTACGAGCCCTCGGCCTGGCCGCCGGCCTTCGTTCCTGAACCAAGCTCGTGCCAAAGCCCAAGAAAAATGCGGTGAAGCCGGCGAAGACGCAGGCCAAACCAAAGGCGAAGGCTTACCTCAAGACAAAGCTCATTCCGGACGTCAGGCCACCCGCGCCGAAGGCCGTCACCAAGCCGACGCGCAAGACCGCCTTGAAGACCGCGCCGGAGAAACCACGTCCGCCCGCCCTGCCCGTTCCCGCCTTGCCGCCGAAGGCGCCGGTCATCGCGAAGCCTGAAGCGGATCCGGACCCGACCGAACCCGGCCTGCCGTGGGAAGAACTCTCCACCGAGGAACGTTCTCCGATCCGCTATTACCTGGATCAGATCGGCAAGACGCCGCTGCTGACTCTGGAGGAAGAAACGGCGCTCGCCCGGCGCGTGCTCAAAGGCGACGAGGCCGCCCGCCAGAAGATGATCCAGTCCAACCTCCGGCTGGTGGTCCGGATCGCCAAGGACTACGATAACTTCGGCCTGTCGCTGATGG